>NZ_DAXETW010000146.1:0-40018 GCF_051155795.1 Longibacter sp. | reverse complement strand
TCGGGGACTTCGTCGTCCGGGTAAATGGCTTCCACAGGACAAACCGGCACGCAGGCATTGCAGTCGATGCACTCGTCCGGTTGAATGGCGAGAAAGTTGGGACCCTCGTAGAAGCAATCGACCGGGCAGACTTCAACACAGTCGGTGTACTTGCAGTTGATGCACGGTTCGGTGACGACGTATGGCATGGCGAGGTGAGGGTTGAAGATGGGGTCGAGTATGAAGGGGTAACGTATCGATTCCAGCTATCCCCGATCAGGCTGCGTCCGGGAAGCGGCGATCGATGTCTGCTTCGTCGATGCAGTCAAGCTTCGTCTGGAAGACGGTCGCGATCTGCCGGGCACGTGCGAGCATTTCATCGGCGCGGGGCCCGGCGTAGCGCGACTCGACCACCGACGTAAACCGGTCCAGCCACCGCCGGAAGTGGCGTGCCTCCAGGCCGTCGAGGGCCGCATGCGGCTCGAAGGGTCGGCCGCGATACGTACCGGTGTGGAAGAGCACGGAGGACCAGAAGTCGACGAGCGTCGGGATGTGCGCGTCAAGGTCGACGTCGTTGAAAAACCGCCCGAGGACCGGATCGGTTGCGATGTTCGAGTAAAACGCGGTCACAATCGTCTTGACGTCCTCGCGTCCCTGGATGTCCTCCGGATTGCGGTCTTCGGATGCGTCTGACGTAGCGCGGGAGGGGGAAGCCGGTGGCATGGGCGATGAGCGTCGGTTGGAAGGAGGCGGGCCCGTCCAGGGTCTGAGCGAAGCCGCTACGCGTAGGCAGCCTGGTCGGCGAAGGTGTACGTGCAGGCGTCGTGGCCATCCGGAATGTATTCCACCCGCTCCAGGGCGGTCTCCAGAGCGGACTCAAGGAACGCTGCCTCCAGCCGACACGGTAACCTCGTCTGCTTGACCGCCTCTGGAAACGGACAGTTGCACTCGCGAATGACGACGGCGCCGTCGCACGCGTCGATGTCCGGCATGAATCCCTCTTCGTCCAGGATTTGCTTGAGGACGCGGAGCCGTCCGGCACGATCGGAGGCGTCGGATGCTTCGAATCGCTGTATTACGCGCTCGGTGCGCTCGGCCCAGAACCGGTTGAAGAAATCCTCGAGCAGGTCGGTCTTACCGCGTTCAAGCAGGAATGCGATGAGACGGCCGGCAAGTTCACGATCACGCCCTGGAAAGAGGGCTTCGCCCTCGGGCGTGAGCCGATACCGATGCCGGGGACGCCCGCGTCCACTCGGTGCGTCGGCGACTCGTTCGACCATCCCTCGATCTCGCAGCTCGGCGAGGTGCTCGCGCACCGTGGACGTCGAGCGGTCGATCGCCGTGCCCGCATCGTCGACAGACAGAGCCCCGGCGCGCTTTATCGCAAGGAGAAGCGCACGGCGGGAGTCCGATGCAATCCAATCGAGCATGAGTCGGTCGCGAAACAGGGGAACGAGATGGTCGGGTCGCGCAGGATGGGTTTTGCAGGGGAGATCATGACCCATCGGTGCGACCCCATTCTATTAAACACGGTAAAAACCGTTTATATAATGACGATGAATTGGCATAGCGAAGGTCGTGTGAAGGGGTGTCGTGTTTGATCTAAGTCAAAGACATGGGCGTCGGGCGCCGATACGTTGGCGATAGCAGTGCCGACTCTCCGTCTTGACTTCTCTCAGTGCCGAATCGCCATGCGCAACCTCTTGCTCGTATTTGTTATGTCCATCGCCCTGATCGGGTGCGGCGGATCCGGGGACGACACCGGTTCGTCGGCGAGCGCCTCCTCCGAGTCGGAGACGGCATCGACGTCGGTCGACCGGACGGTGACGATTACGCCGGAAGGCAATCAGATGCGATATGCCGAGACCGAATTCAGCGTCGCACCGGGAGAGACGATTCGCCTTGTGTTCGACAACACCGCGACGGCCCCGTCGATGCAGCACAACGTCGTGGTGCTGAATGAGCCGCCGTCTCGCGATGTATTTCAGCGGATCGGGGAGGGTGGCATGACGGCGGGCTCGGCAAATGCGTATGTGCCCGATGACGAGGCCATCCTCGCATACACGCCGATGTCGCAGCCGGGAGAGAAAGTCGAAGTGGTATTTACCGCCCCGGAGGAGACGGGCGAGTACGGGTATGTCTGCACCTTCCCGGGACACTGGGCCACGATGACCGGAACGATGCGCGTGACAGACTCTCCCGCCTGATCCAGGGACTCTTCGTTTCTCCGACTCTATCCTGCGTTTATCCAACGTTTCTTCGACGTCATGAGATATCTTAAGTACGTTCTTCTGCTGTTCGTTTCCATCGGTCTGATGGGATGCGGCGATTCGTCCTCCTCGTCCGGGGACGGCGGTGCCCCGGCCTCCTATGTGCCTCCCGGGGAAAAAGACGACTACTATCTCTTCTACTCCGGCGGGCACTCCGGTCAGGTTTTCGTTGCGGGATTACCGTCCCTCCGTGAAATTCAGACCGTCCCGGTCTTCACTCCGTCGCCAGGGCACGGCTACGGCTTCGACAAGAAGTCGAAGGAGATGATGGGGGACTACAAGTGGGGGGACGTGCACCATCCCGGCCTCTCGAAGACGGACGGTACATACGACGGCCGCTGGCTCTTCGTGAACGACAACGCCAACAACCGGGTCGCCCGCATCAGCCTGCGCGACTTCAAGACGAAGCAGATCCTGGGGCCCATTCCGAACTCGATGGGCAACCACGGCTCCTCATTCGTGACGCCGAACACGGAGTACCTGCTGGTGGCCACCCGCTTTTCGGTGCCTCTTCCGAAGGGCCGCCACGCGCCGATCGAGACGTACGAGGAGAACTTCAACGGCATTGTCAGCGGCCTGAAAGTCGATCAGGAAACCGGTGAGATGTCCGTCGGCTGGCAGGTCAAGACGCCGCCGTTCAACTGGGACCTCGGTTCCACCGGGAAAGGCCCGAGCGACGGCTGGGCCTTCTGGACGTCGTACAACACCGAGATGGCGCACGACTCGCTCGAGATCAACGCGAGCCAGCGCGACCGCGACTACGCAGCGTTCGTGAACTGGGAGCGCGCCGCCGAGGTGGTGGCGAATCAAGATATCGACACCCAAAACGGGGTTCCGCTCATCGACCCGGCTGAGCATGAGGGCGTGATGTACTTCGTGCCGGTAAGCAAGTCGCCCCACGGCATCGACGCGTCGCCGTCCGGCCGCTGGATTGTGGCCTCCGGCAAGCTGCAGCCGACGACCACCGTCTTCGACTTTGAACAGTTTACCACGGCGGTGGAGAACGAAAATTTCCAGGGCGAATTCCGCGGCGTGCCCGTGGTGAATTACGATGCGGTCGTCGAGGGGGAGGTCCCGGTGGGGCAGGGCCCGCTACACACGCAGTACGACGGCGAGGGCAATGCCTACACATCGCTCTTCATCGAGTCGGCCGTGGCGAAATGGTCCCTGCCGCCGTGGGATGACGAGACGAAGCAGGACATGACCCAGGCGGTCAAGGACAAAATTGGTGTCCAGTACAACATCGGTCACCTCCTCATCCCGGGCAGTGACACCAAGGAGCCGTATGGCGAATGGCTCGTGGCCATGAACAAGCTGAAGAAAGACCGTGGCCTGTCCGTCGGCCCGGAAATGCCGGAGACGAGCCAACTGATCGATATCTCGGGTGAGGAAATGTCCATGATCGAGGAGGACTATACGCCGCCGGAGCCTCACTTTGCGCAGGCTGTTCCAGCGGATGTGATCGACCCGATCGAGGTGTACCAGAAAGAAAACAACGATCATCCCGAAGCACGCTGGGACACCAAGAACACCGGTGTGACGCGGAGCGGCGATCAGGTCACCGTCCACATGATCGCCAAGCGCAGCCAGTACTATCCGGACAAGATCGAGGTGCAGCAGGGCGATGAGGTCACGTTCCACCTGACAAACATCGAGCAGGTGTCGGACATGATCCACGGCCTGGGCATCGCCGAGCACAACATGAATGCGATCGTGTCGCCCGGCGAGACGAAGACGTTCACGATTGAGGCCGACAGGTCCGGCGTCTACCCGTTCTACTGCACCAACTTTTGCTCTGCCCTCCACCAGGAGATGCAGGGATACCTCGAAGTCGTACCGCAGTAGGTTTGAACCTGTGAATGCGTGAAAGTGTGAACGTGTCAATGTATGAAGGGGGCGTGCGGCGGGGGGCTGCGGGCGGATGCTTGCGGCTCTCCCGCTGTACGTCCGTGCCTTCACCTTTGGCACGATTGCCTGTTGCACCTCCGATACCGGCACGTCGAAACGTATACCCGTCTCCACGAAGCGATGTCCAACTTGCTCGACCGCATTCCTGAAATCACGGATCGACCCATTCCCGGGTCGGGCCGCTTGCTGATGGTCGCAAGTGCGGTACTGCTGATTGTAGCGATCTTTCTACCGCTGTGGCAGATTCATCTGGAGGCGCCGCAATATCCGGAGGGTCTCGATCTCTACATCCACAGCTACACGCTCGATGCGGGAAGCAGCGGGCAGGATCTCGATGAGATCAACACCTTGAACCACTACATCGGCATGGCGCCGATCGAGGAAGAGGACTTTCCGGAGATGACGTTCATCCCCTTTTTCCTCGGCGGTTTTGCCCTGCTGTCCCTGCGCTCTGCGTTCTTCGGGACGGTGAAGTCGGCCGTCGACACGCTGGTGCTGTTCGTCTACTTCGGGGCGTTTTCGATGTGGCGGTTCTACCACCAGCTGTACACGTACGCCCACAACCTGGACCCGACGGCGCCGATGGACATCGACCCCTTCACGCCGGTGCTCATCGGATGGAAACAGATCGCGAACTTCACGCAGTACAGTTTTCCGAGAGAAGGCTCGGCCCTCCTGCTCGGGGCTGCCCTGTGCTTCGGCACCGCCATCTGGATGGGCGTCCGCGCGACAGCGGATGCGAAGGAGAAAGCAACAGCCTGACCCGCTCTCCCGGCGGCGAACGCTCCCGCTCGACAGAACACCGTGCGGGTATCGGTGAAGGTTCAGGGGTCAAGATTCAGGGTTCACGGTTCAGCGATCGGTCATTCCCAATTCTCAATCGCTTGTCCCCAATTCGCCAACGATCCAACGAGCAAACGCCCAAACGCATCAACGCCCAAACGCAACAACGAACCAACGAAAATGAGGCTTTTCTGGGCACTTACCGCCGCGGTTCTGCTCGGCCTTGTCCCGTGCTACAGCCTCGCCCAGCCGACGCTGCAGGCCCGGATCGATCACGCGACGCCCGGGGACACGGTGGTCGTCGACGGCGGAACGCACCACGGACCGCTCGTGATCGATCAGCCGATTGCGCTTGTGGGGACGAACGGGGCGCATCTGAAAGGGGATGAGCAGGCGCACGTGGTTACCATCACGGCGGATGACGTCACCCTCGATGGTTTTCGAGTTACGGGCTCGGGGACGAAGCTCGAGCAGGATCACGCAGGGGTCATGGTGAAAGGCCACCGCGCGACGCTTCGAGAGAATCGATTGGCCGACGTCCTGCACGGCATCTATGTGAAGGGAAAGGATCGGACCATCATCACTCAGAACCGCATCCAGGGGCCTCCGATCGCGTCTCGGCACGTCACGCACGATGAAGCCGCTCGGTACGACGACTGTTCGGTACCGCCGACGGGGGGATCCTGCGAGGTGCCGCTCGTGTCGGCGCAGCGCGGGAACGGGATTCACCTGTGGAACGCGCTCCACAGCAGGCTCACGCACAACACAGTCCGCCGCACGCGCGACGGGATTTACTTCTCCCATTCCGATGATACGCATACGGCGCACAACAGGATCGAGCACGTGCGCTACGGCCTGCACTTCATGTACTCGGACGACAATCACTTCTCCGAGAATGTCTTTGCTCAAAACGTCTCCGGGTCGGCGCTGATGTACTCGGCGCGGATTGACGTGCGAAACAACGACTTCCGGGACAACCGAACGAAGAACGGCTACGGTCTACTGCTGCAGTCTGTTGATCAGTCCACGTTTACGAACAACCGGCTGGAGGGGAACATGACCGGGCTCTACCTGGAGAACAGCAGTGCGAATACGTTCCGGGGAAACACCGTGCGATCCAACTTTCGCGGGATGCGGCTCACGGGCAGCTCCACGGACAACAGCTTCAGCCGCAACGTCGTGCAGGCCAACCTGCAGACGGCCCAGCTCTCCGGCGTCAGTGCGACGAACAGCTGGTCGATCGACGGCGTCGGAAACTTCTGGGGGACGCGCGGCCTGCTCGATGTGAACGCCGACGGTATCAGCGAGATGCCGCGGCGCGTCGTCGATGTCCTGGGGACGGGGTCGACGGACTTCCCCTACGCAGGTCTGTTGGCGTCGAGCCCCGGAGTGCAGACCCTGTCCTTTGCGCTTCGTCGGGCGCCGCTTCCCGGTGTGCCTCAGATTCTCGATCCGCACCCGCTGATGCGGCCGAGAGGCAACGGACAGACGGGGATGCCGGGATGGCTGGCCCTCGTGATGGGCGGACTGGCCGCGGCCCTCATCCTCATCCGACGCCCGAACGCATGATCCTGCACGCATGATTGACGTTGCCGACATAACGGTTACATACGAAGACATGGTGCTGGACGACGTGTCGTTCACCGTCGACCCAGGGACCGTGGCGCTCCTGACCGGGCCCAACGGAGCCGGGAAAACCTCCATGCTGCGGGTTATCGCCGGCCGAATGAAGCCGGCGGCCGGACGCGTGCGCGTCGACGGGGTAGATGTATGGGGCGCCGAGACCGACGCGCGGGAGGTGCTGGCGTTTCTCCCGCAGGATGTGCGCTTCCACGAGGCGCTGACGCCTCGACGGGTGCTCCGGTTCTACGCCGGGCTCCGGGGGCGCTCCGATCCGCCGATCGACGCACTCCTGGGTGATGTGGGCCTGGGCGACGCCGCCGACCGCCCGTGTGGTGCGCTGTCTGGAGGCATGCGTCAACGGCTCGGACTCGCGGTCGTCCAGCTTAGCAACGTCCCCGTGCTGCTACTCGACGAGCCAGGACGCAGCCTCGACCGGACGTGGCGCGAGTATCTACGCGACCGGTTGCAGGAACGGGCCGATGCGGGTGCATCCGTTCTTCTTGCGACGCATCATCCCGAGGGGTGGCAGAATATCGCGACGAAGCACCTGCAGTGCGCGGACGCTTCGATCGACGCGCATGAACCCGACGCGGCTCCGGTCAGCGATCCGATCGCGCGCAGCAAGACCAAACTCTGATCGACCGCCTCACCTGCAGTCGCAGGAGGGCCGCTTCCCGCCAGATTCCTCTACCCGCGCTTCCGATCACATGGTTTCCACAGCGTTCAAAGCGGTCGTCCGGCGCGACGTCGCGACGATGCTCCACAACCGGTACCTTCAGGTCTTCGCCCTGCTCCTGATGGGAGGGAGCGCGGCCGTCGTCGCCACGACGGACGCGTCGGCACCGGCGTCCTTCGGAATGCTGCTTCTGTTCCTGTACGTGATACCGCTCTTCGGCATCCTCGTCGGCGTGCACGCCGCCCAGGAGGAGATGGAGGAGCACGACCTGCTTTTCAGTCACCCTCTTTCGTACGACGTATTTGTCCGCGGGAAGCTGCTAACCCTCGCCGGGGCTCTCACGGCGGTTCTCACCCTCGCGCTCCTGCCCGTGATTCTGCGGGTTACGACGGGGCGACCTGTCGTTGTACTCTGGGCACTGGGCGTTTCGCTCACCCTCATCTGGAGCAGCACCGGACTGGCGATCGGAGCGCTGACGTCCCGGCGGACGCGCGGACTCGTGGCGGCCCTCTGCGTCTGGTTCGGGAGCCTCGTCCTATACGACCTGGCGGCCTTCACCCTCTCCGGCTTCGAAGCGGTACGGGCCTGGCCGGCGGCCTGGGTAGGACTGCTGCTGCTCAACCCGGCCGATGCGGTCCGCCTGGCGGGCATGATGGCCCTGCAGGACGTGTCGTTCACGGCGCCCGGAAGCAGCGAAATCGTCGCTCAGATGCTCGCCTGGACGCCCGCCTGGGTGGCGGTGCTGACCGTGACCTGGACGATCGGCGCCATCTGGATTGCGCAGAAGGCCCTCGAGCCGGGGGCGGCAAACGGGTAATGGGCGCGACGAGGGTCAGTCCTCGGCGCCCATCCCGGAGAGGCTCGCGGGATCGGTAAGGTCGATACGATCGCGGTGACGGAGGATCACGCCCTCATCCTCCAGGTCGCGCAGGGCACGCGAAAGAGTTTCGGGGACCGTCCCGAGCTCCGCAGCCAGAACCGACTTCGGGACGGAGAGCCGGACCGACCGGTGGTCGTCGGACGCCTCCCAGAGGTACCGGCCGAGGCGTTCCTTCACGTCATGAAGCGTGAGATCGTCGAGATGGAGTACGTTTTCGCGAAGGCGACGCGAGACCTCCTTCAGCATTCCGAAGCAAAGCCGAGGATGGCGATTGATGAACGCGAGAAACGCTGACTTCGGAAGAAACAGCAGGCGGCTTTCGTCGAGCGTTTCCGCCGTGGCGGGATAGGTATCAGGCGCATCGTCGTCGAACAGTGGCACCTCCGCGAACGATTCCCCCCTTTCTACCACATGCAGGACGAGCATGCGCCCTTTCTCATTCAGACGGTAAATCTGCACGGTCCCGTCCAGGACAAGATAGAAGCCGCGATGGGGATCGCCCGAGTGAAACAGTATCGTGCCACGGGGTGCCGTGCGGATGCGGCCCAACGAGAGAATATCATCCCGCTCTTCGTCATCGAGTGTCTGGAAGAACGGATGCTCGTTCATCGCATCGACTATGTCTTGAGACATCTCCATGGTGTGTCGTTGATGTCCATCGAGAAAGCGAGCGCAGCGGTTTATCGCTTCGTCGTTCTTCATCACGACCATCTCGGCGCGTCCTAATGCCGTCTCCCGTGCCTGTCGTGTTAGACGTGCGCATGGTCCGCCCGGGTCGTCTTTCGGCCGTGGTGGGTGCGGCGGTCGAACGCTTGGATCGGGGAGAACGCGTTGTCGTCGTGTGCGACAAGGCGGCCGTGGCAACATGCCGGTCCGTCGCAACCGAAAGCGATCAGACTGCTTGGGATGTCCTCGACACACATGCGGGAACGACGTACGCGCGTATCACACGCATGGGCTGACGATCTACGGTGCCCGTAAGGCCCATTCGCCATAGGGTGTGCAAGGTTTCGTGCCGAGTTTAGTAACGCATCCGATACAAATGTGTGGGGTGTACTCGGTCCCGGTGCTAAGAGATTCCTGGAATCGTCCACGCGAGCCGACCGTTGCTCGGAAAAAATAGGTCCCCGACGTGTGTCGGAGACCCATCCCACTGAATGCGTTGCCGCGGCGCTCGCTACGGACCGACCATCTACCATCACTGCCCGGACGATCCGGCATCATCGGCGCGCCAGGTGTTGTTGCTGCGGTTCACGTCTGGGAGAATCCGATGGGCGTCGATCACGATCTCGGCGATCGGCGACTCCGATTCGACGGCGAGCGTGTGCACGTCGCCTGTCACGAAGGCCTGTGCCGGCACGCGACGCGTCTCGGTCGTGCCGTCATCGAACGTGATCTGTACCGGCATGGGCATCATCATCTCACCGAGGCTTTCTACCTTCACGATCGCTCGACCGTTTTCTGCGGGTGAGGCGCCGACCACGCCGAAGTCGAGTGTATCCGTCTCGTAGAACCAGCTGCGGACGAAGTAGTCGAGGTCCATGCCCGTTTCATTCTCGATCGTGCGGAAAAAGTCCGACGGCTGCGGGTGGCGATAGGCCCATCGGTCGATGTACGCCTCGAACGCCGTGTCGAAGGCCTCCGGACCGATGATCCACTCCCGAAGCAGGACCAGTCCTGCCGCCGGCTTGCGGTAGGCGAGAAAGCCGAGTGCGTTGCGCCGGATGTGGTCGGCGTGGGTGGTCGACGGTTGCTGTCCGCCGATGCCGTTCATGGATGCGGTCACGATCCGGGCGAGGCGCTGCATCTCCGTGCGGATGTCGCCGTCGTAGAATTCGACTCTCGAATACACATTCATGAACGAGTTCAGACCTTCGTCCATCCAGACGTGTCGGCGCTCGTCCGAACCGACGACCATCGGAAACCAGGTGTGTCCGAATTCGTGGTCCGTCACGCCGAAGAGACCCCGCCCCCGCGCATCCACCGAGCAAAACATGATCTGCGGATACTCCATTCCGCCAACGACGCCCGCTACGTTGATGGCGACTGGATACGGGTACGGCGTCCACTTGTCCGAGTAATGCTCGACGGAATGCTTCACGTACTCGGTCGAGCGCTCCCAGCCGGGATTCGCTTCGGTCCCGATCCCTTCACGCGGGTAGAGCGACATTGCAAGCACGTCGCTTTCCCCGGTCTTAGCACGTGCCGCGTCCCAGATAAAGGCGTCGGATGCGGCCCATGCGACGTCCCGTACGTTCTCGGCGCGGTACTGCCAGGTCAGCGTGCCGGACCCCTGCGGTCGGGTGGCGGTCGTCCCGGCCTCGTCCTCGGTGATGATGTGGACGGTTTCGTCGCTGGAGCGAGCGGTTTCCAGACGCTGTCGCTGGGTGGACGTGAGGACGTCGCCGGGATTCTGCAACTCGCCGCTGGCCGTGACCACGTAGTCGCGTGGCACGGTGATGCTCACGTCGACGTCTCCGTACTCCAGGTAGAACTCACCCTGCCCGAGGTACGGCAGGGTGTTCCACCCGTGGACGTCGTCGTAGACAGCCATGCGCGGGTACCACTGGGCGAACTCGTAAACGGTACCACTCTCCACGTCGAGGCGGCCGTGCCGGTCGGCGCCATACTTCGGCTGCACGAAGGAAAAGTCCATCGACAGCTCCAGGGTTCCGCCATTGGCTGCGAGCGGCTCATCGAGCATAACCCGCATGCGCGTCCCGTCGATCCGAACGTCCGCGCTCCGTGATTCCGAGCCGCGCGTAACCTGAATGTTCGATAGTTCGTAGCCTCCGTCCTCGAACGCACCGCTAAAGCGAGCGTCCGGTGGAGTAATACGCGCGCCCCGGCTGTCCGGGTGGAAGAGGTTCTGCTCGAGGTGGACCCAGAGGTGCGTCAGGTCGTGCGGCGAATGGTTGGTGTAGGTGATGGTCTCACGTCCAGATACGCGATGAGTCTCCGGGTTGAGGGAGACGTCGATCGTGTAGTCGGCCTCGTTCTGCCAGTACTCCGTCCCGGGCCGACCGTCGCTGGCGCGGTAAACATCCGGGTCGGGAAAATCGATCGGCGTGAACGACGACTGGTTCAGGCTCGCTGCATCGTTCGACGGCGCATACTGGGCGGCCGCCGCCAGCGGCATTACGCCGAGCAGAAGTAGGATCGCTACGAGAAGAGCTTTGACGCGGGAAATCATAGGAGAGGAGGAGTGGATCAACAGAATCGGGAGCCGCGATGCATCATGACCAGCATGACCCGGGTGCGCAGCTGGGTGTTCAGGCCCCTACGGGACCGCACAGACCCGGTTGCGAGCACTTGTCATATCAGGTCGCATCATTAAATATCGACCCTCCCAAATGGTTGCATGTCGATCGTATTTGACCACGAACGCAAGTTGTCCCTTTCTGCAGATATGCGTATCATATGTGCGTATAATGTCAGGGGCGCCCGGGCGGGCAGACCCGCGGTGCCGGCCGTCAGGCAGTTTGGGCGACCCGGATATTTCGCGTTGTTTCCCGCGTCTTTCGGTTGTTTCCCGCGTCTTTCGTGAACGGCGACCTGCTGATCTCGTACGGATATACGGCGAACGCGCAAGCCGTCTCACGGACCTGCTGATTCGCTTCGTCCCGTCCCGGAATTTCCCCGAGAGTCTTCGTTCGTTCTATGCGTCAGATCCCGATCCAGAGAGAAGAGCCTACGTCCATTGAACCGGATCCGGACGCCGAGAAGCGAATTCTTGGTGGGCTCAACGAACGGCAGCAGGAGGCCGTGAAGGCCACGGACGGGCCGGTCATGATCATTGCGGGCCCGGGAAGCGGCAAAACCCGTACGCTGACGCACCGCATCGCGTACCTGCTGGCAACCGGTCGGGCGGAGCCGCACGAGATCATCGCGCTGACCTTCACGAACAAGGCGGCGCGTGAGATGCAGGACCGGGTGCAGAAACTTGTCGGTGACCGGACGAAGGGGATGTGGGTCGGCACCTTCCATTCCTCTTTCGCACGCGTTCTTCGGATTGACGGGGAGAAGATCGGCTACTCGCGCGACTTCTCCATCTACGACACCGACGACTCAAAGCGGATCATCAAGCAGCAGATGAACCGCCTCAACATCAGCACGGACGACGTGTCGCCCCGCGGCATCCAGAACCTGATCTCGGACGCGAAGAACCGGATGGTTTCGCCCGAGAAATACGAAAGCGTGGCCCGCGGGCGTGCCCAGGAGGCGGCGGCGAAGATCTATCCGGCGTACGAGACGGCGTTACGCAAGTCCAACGCCATGGATTTCGACGATCTGCTTCTTCGGCCGCTCGAGCTGTTCGACGAGCACCCGGATGTTCTCCAGAAGTACCAGGATCGCTGGCAGTACGTCCATATCGACGAGTACCAGGACACGAATCACGCCCAGTACATGCTGGCGCGAAACCTGGCGGATGCCCACGAAAACCTGTGCGTCGTCGGGGACGATGCGCAGAGCATTTATGCCTTCCGCGGGGCCGACATCACGAACATCCTTTCGTTCGAGAAAGACTTCCCGGAGGCAACGACCGTTCGTCTGGAGCAGAACTACCGCTCCACCGGTCGCATCCTGGCGCTTGCCGATTCCATCATCAAGCAAAACGACGACCAGCTCGACAAGGACCTCTGGACGGAGAACGATGACGGGGAATACGTCGCGCTGATGGAGGCGCTATCCGAAAAGGACGAGGCCAAGAAGATCGAGCGCCGGATTCGAGACCTGCACGTGCGTGAGGGCCTGACCTACGGCGACTTCGCGGTTTTGTACCGCACGAACGCGCAGAGCCGGCCGATCGAGGAGGCCCTGCGGAAGGAGAACATCCCCTATCAGGTCATCGGCGGAACGCCGTTTTACCAGCGGAAAGAGATCAAGGATGCGCTGGCCTACCTTCGGCTCGTCGTCAACCCGAACGACACCGCCAACATCCAGCGCGTCATCAACTACCCGACGCGCGGTATCGGCAAGAAGACCCAGGAGCGTCTGCAGAATTTTGCCAACAAGCATGGGTTCACGCTTTGGCAGGCGATCGAGCGCGTGGAGGACATCGACACGCTGTCGACGCGGGCGAAAAACGCGGTGGAGTCGTTCCGTTTTCTGATTGCGAAGTACGCGTCGAAGGCCGATAGCATGCCGGCGGACGAGCTGGCGCAGGAGATCATCCGGGACGCCGGGCTCCTCAGCGAACTGCGCAAGGATCACACGCGCGAGAATCTGATGCGCTGGGAGAACGTGCAGGACCTCGTCAGCGGTATCGCCGACTTCGTGGCGTCGAGTGACGATCCCTCCCTCAACGTATTTCTGCAGGAAATCGCCCTGATGACGAGCCAGGACGAGGAGGAGGACACCGATCAGGTGACGCTCATGACGCTGCACGCGTCGAAAGGGCTGGAATTTCCGGTGGTGTTCGTGGCCGGAATGGAAGAAGGGCTATTCCCGCTGGAGATGGCCGCCAAGGAGAAGCAGGACCTGGAGGAGGAACGCCGCCTGTTCTACGTTGGCGCCACGCGGGCGGAGGAGTACCTCTTCCTGAGCTGGGCACGCAGCCGGTACCGCTACGGCGATCGGGAGACGAAGCCGCGAAGCCGGTTCCTGGACGAAATCGATTCCGACGTCGTGCGTACGGGAGGTGGGGGAGAGCTCGAGCAGAAGAAAAACCGATTCTCTTCGAGCGGTGACGGCGACACGTCAACATCGCAGTACGACGGCGTCGACCCGCACTACTACCGCCAGAATCTGCGCGACGGCTCGTCGTCCTCCGCCTCCCGTGGTAAGAAGCGGAAACTGAAGCGGATCGAGCAGTCGTCGTCGGACGGGCGCCGTGTGGTGTACGACGAGGGGCAGGGGGAAATCGTCCCGGGCGTCCGGGTCGAGCACTCGAAGTTTGGGGAGGGCAAGGTGCAGGACGTGGAGGGGAAAGGGGACAAGGCGACAGCCGTTGTGTTCTTCGGCTCCGGGATCGGAAATAAGAAGCTGAAGCTGAAGTACGCGCGACTGCGCATCATCGGGTAAGCTCCTCCCGGCCGGTAGGGCAGAACCCGGGCAGGATTGCGCCGAAAGTTCTGTCGACGTGCTCCGTACCGGGTGCGGTAACGGCGAGTCCCCGCGTATTCTTGATGACGCAATACTCCGTGCCGGCTGCGGCTGCTGCGGAGTCTTTTGCGTCCAGCGACCGTCCGACCGATGCCCGTACCGCCATGTCCATCCGGCTGCAGCCCGTCCTTCGCATTCTCGCCACGTTCGTCGTTGCCCTCTCTCTCAGCATTCTTCCCGCGTCGGGACAGTCCGGGTCGGATACCGGCGGAAGCGGAAGCGACGTGTCCGGAAGCGATGTCGCGGGCGCCTTGTCCCAGTCGTCTCGCCTGGCACAGGCGTCGTTTGCGTCGGACGCTGTGCAGCAACGCGTGAATGCCGTCGCCGCATCGCTCGTGCAGCAGCTTCAATCCGGCTCGCTGCTGACGGCCTCGGCGTCTATGCACGTTGCGCCGACGACGCTCGCGCCGGCCCTTCGGAATCTCCTCCTTGAGCCGAATCCGGAAGCGGAGGTGATGGGTGCCGTGTCTAGCGAACTACAGGCGCACGGCGTGTCCGAAGCGCATGCCTCGGGCCTGGCGGCGGCAGTGGCCGGGCTCCTTGACGGGCAGACGGTCGAAGCACCCGACCTGATGACAGCCGTAACGGCCTTCAACGACCTCGTGGATGCCGCGCCGGCCTCCGTTCTGCTCGACCCGCCGGACGTATTTGTCGTCGTCCGCGACGTATTGGGCTCCCTTCTCGACGCAACCGCGACGCCGTAGCCCGACGGTGGGTCTGGCCACGCCCGCAGGTATCGGTCGTCTGGTTTCGCTTTTCTCCCCCGCTCCTCGCGTCGTTCTGATGCGCTACCTACTTTTGTGCCTCATCACGGCCGTTGCATGCGTGCCGTCGTCCGGCATGGCCCAGAACGTTTCCGATCCGCACGCCGCGGATGCTTCGGCCGATGCCGAACCGCGGGACACCGTGGAGGCGCTCCGGGATGCGTACCGGCTCGCTCCCCCCGGCGTGCAGAAGGGCATCACGCTCCCTGCCCCTATCGCCGTTCTTCCGGGCACGACGATCAACACGCCGACGGCCTACGGCGCCCGGTGGGGACAGTTTTACGCCGGAGCGTCCGTGCAGGACCGGATCCGTTATGCGTCGTGGACCGACGGCGTGGTCACGATGGGCGCGGGACTCGGAGATCCGTCGAGGTGGATCGGGCTGGACGTGACGCTCAACATCCTGGACACGTACACCGACTTCGCGCAGGATCGCGCCGTCAGCCTCAAGCTTCACCGGCACCTGCTCGCGTCGTCGTCGATCGCGGTCGGGTGGGAGAACGTCTGGCACACCGATGGGACGGACGGCGGCAGCAGCCCGTATGCTGTCGTGAGCACGTCGACCCGACTGCACCGGGGCGGTCCGTGGACGCCCTTCGGCGTCGTGGTCGCCAGCCTGGGCGTAGGAGGGGATCGGTTTCAAGATGAACCTTCGTTTCTGCGGCGCGAGAACGGAGTCGGCGTGTTCGGAAGTCTCGCCCTTCAGGTCGTTCGGCCCGTTCATGCCATCGCGAACTGGACGGGACAGGACCTCAGCCTCGGACTGTCGATCACTCCGATCTCTCGGCTTCCCGTCGTTATCACGCCCGCCCTCATGGATGTGACGGGACGGGCGGGAGACGGGGTCCGCTTCTCCGCCAGTGTGGCTATCATCTACGATGCCGTGGGCCGCTCGTCGGCGCAACGCACTACGCGGTTGCCGTGAGCGTCTCCAGGACCCATCGGCCGACGTGCATGCCGACGGCCACCAGGAAGAGTCCGGCCAGTGTGCTGCCGGCGATGTTGGCGAGGCCGGCCGGGACGTTCCCGCGATTCATCAGCTGCAGGCTCTCCAGTGCATAGGTGCTGAACGTCGTGAAGGCACCGATCATGCCGGTGAAGAGGAAGACCCCCAGTCCCGGCGGGAACGAAACCTGCTCGGAGACCGACCACAGCGCTCCGATCATGAAACAGCCTGCGAGGTTGGCGGCAAGGGTGCCCCAGGGGAAGGACGGAGCGACGAACCGGTAGACGAGGGCCGATACGCCATGACGCATAAGGGCGCCGAGCGCGCCGCCGGCGGCGATCAAAAGGAGAGAACGCACGGGTGAGAAGGTCCATTCAGAAGGAGGCGGAGGGTTGGGATGCCCGACGAGGCGCGGTCCCAACCGCGTGCCTCTACTCGATTGCCGCTCGAGTTGCTCCAATGACGGCCAGCGTAGTGGCATCCTGGGCGTAGACGATCACCCGAGCCTCGGACAGGCTCAGCCCGTCCGGAACATCCAGCCGCACCACCATCTCTTCCTCGAGGGGTACGGTGGCAAACGATCGGACCTGATTACGATGATGGCTGGAAGCCGAGCCAGGGGCATCCGCGAGCAGCGCCACGTTCAGGCTGGCATCGGCATGCGTTCCCGCTGCGCCGACATCGACCAGGATGGAGCGGTCGGACCGAAGCGTGGCACGCGCGTCCAACTGCACGGGCGCCTGCTGTCGGAGAACGGCCCCGATGCTGCGCCGGGCGCGGTAGTCGTCGGAGCCGACGAAAGCATGGGTTCCGTTGACGACCATTTGCGGGGTGTAAACATGGTCGCCGAGGTGCCGGGCATATGCTCGCTGGCGCTCGACGAAGCGACGCTGCGCCTCTCGTTGTGTTGCGTCAGACGCCTGCTTGTAGTCGACGTGAAAGTCGAGGGCGTAGACGGCGCGGTCGTGCCGCCTTGCCTCGTCCAGAAGGTGTCCGAGGAGAGAGTCGGCCGGGGTGCAGGTCAAGCACGTGTCGGACGAGAACAGTTCCACGACGGCCACCGCCGAGCTCTCGACGGCGTTCGCTTCCGGAGGGGCGGGACGCGTGGCAAGGACGAGAAGGCCGCAGAGGAGAAGGAATCCCACGACGGAAGCGGGAAGGACGTGATCGCGGAGCATGGGTCAGCACCCGTGCGAGCTGGAAAAGTGTGGTGCCGCCTGGCAACGCGCCGGGGGAAGACTCACCGTTCACCAAAGCGGATCACGGACGGTTGGCCCATGAATACCGTCAGGTGGCCGCAATGTCAAGAAATCAAGAAGCACCAGCCCCGTTATCGGTCGGTTTCAGGTCACGAATATGTGATTACGATCGATCTGGCCTCGATTTCATGTTTTATAAGGGGTTGGCAGCGCAGAACACGGTCGTCACGGAGCGTCCGATGCCGGGTTATTCGTCTGCTTTGATCTTCAATGTCGCATGCCCGGGGCGATCATCAAGATAGTCGCGCATAGCGGCGACGAACGTCCGTCCGACCTGCTGGCGTTCGTCCGGAGCGAGCTGATGTTCGGCGTCTGGAGCATCTACCAGCATCAATTCGAGCTGGTAGGGGTGGTCGGGGTCGGTGGCGGAAAAGGCCATGTCGACATACCGGGGCTGCCCGCCTCGCTGTCGCCGGAGAATACACGCGTCGACTCCCTTTTCGGAAGCGTAGTGCTGGGACTCGTCCTCCAGATAGTGCCATCCAGGTGTGGCATCGGCGAAGTCTTCCAGCAGCTCCAGGGGCGTCGCCTTGGCGGTGTCGGCGGGCGTCAGGGCGATGCGCAGAATGGTGTCCATCGGGAGACCTGTTGTAAACGTGGATCGAGTGGGAGCGTCGGGGCAGCCGGGATGCGGGCGCCCGGCAAGACCACCGTATAACGTGGCACTTCCGATAGATCAATGCAAGCGGTGTGGGGGAGCCGTGGCTACGCACCGTCGCTCATCGGGGTGTGTCTGGCCCGCGTTTCGGAAAAATCACGCGCCCCTTGACATACGAAGACATTCGTAGTATTATACGAAAGCCATCGTACTTTCCACATCCTCTGCTCCGATGTCCGACCGAGACGCTCCTCTTCCCACCGATGCCGAGCTGTCGATCCTGCGTGTGCTCTGGCGTGAGGGACCGTCGACGGTTCGTGAAGTCCTCGCTCACATTGACGATGCCGGCTACACCACCGTTCTGAAGCAACTCCAGATCATGCGAGACAAGGGACTGGTGACGCGCGACGAATCGAGTCGTGCACACGTGTATGCGGCGGCCGTGCAAGCGGCCTCGACCGAAAAGCGGCTCGTTGATGATTTGCTGGACCGCGCCTTCGGGGGATCCGCTCGTCGCCTGGTAGCGCATGCTATCGCCGGCGATAGCGTATCCGACGAAGAAATCGGGGCCATTCGCGACCTCCTTGATTCCGTTCAATCCGACGACTTTGACGATGGACCCGATGATCCGTGATGCGATGTTTCTCGACTCTATTTCTATGTACCCGTTCTGGCTGGATGGATCTGCGGTGGTGGGTGACTGGCTTCTTGCCGCCTTCTGGCAGGGAGCGGTTATTGCCGCGGTGGCGGTCCTCCTGCTCGCCATTCTGCAACAGGCGCGACCGGTCTGGCGGTACCTCGTTTCCGTGACGGCTCTCCTGACCCTGCTGCTCGTTCCTTTGCTCTCATCGCGTGGCGGACCCGCGGAGGGGTCGACTGCGCCTCCCGGCCCGGTTGCGGTTTCTTCCATGCCTGCGCCCATGACTGCGCCTCCCGCCATACCGGCCATGCCGGAGGCACCGGTAGCATCCGCTCCGGCGACGGAAGCGGACGTTGAGGCGAGTACCGGCTTTCTCCCCGCGTTGTCATCCATTCTGCCGGGTCAACAGCTGTCCGAATGGCGCCGAGCAGTTGAGCGTGTCGCCCCGGTGTGGGTCGGATTCTGGCTGCTGGGTGTATCCCTTCTTGCGTTCCGGCTGCTTGGAGGCATCTGGTGGATCCGACGACTGCGAGCGTCATCTCGACCGCTCGATCGCGAGGCGGCCGGGCTTGTTCGCCGTGCACACGAGCGAGCCGGAAGCGCACGGTCCGCGCAGGTGAGGTGCTCGTCACGCATCGATACACCGATCCTGTGCGGGTGGTGGCGACCGATGGTGATCCTTCCAGCATCGCTCTGCAGAGAATGCCCGGAAAAGGAACTTGAAGCGTTGCTCGTGCACGAGGTATCGCATGTTCGTCGGCACGACGTTATGGTCGGCTGGGTTCAGGCGATTGCGGAGACGCTGCTGTTCTTTCACCCGGGCGTCTGGTGGTTGACGCGGCAGATCCGCCGTGAGCGAGAGCACGTGGTCGATGATCGCGTCGTAGACGCCGGCGTGGCACCGGTCACGTACGCGCAGGCGCTGACCCGCGTGGCGGAGCAGGCGGCGTCCGTTCGGCCGGCTCGGGGCATCGCGCTAACGCCGGCTGCCAGTGACGGGGTTTTGCTCCAGCGGATCCGCCGCCTTGTGACCGCACATCGAGGTGACCCCGTTCCTCGCACGACGATTATCGCCGCGATCCTGACGGTGCTGGTCGTGCCGCTGTTCGCTGCAGCCTGTTCGTCTAACGGGGCCGCTGCCGACCGGCACGTGGAGCGGGACGTCGAAACGCGAACAATCGTCATCCCGCACGGCGACGGGGATACATCGCGCTCGGGGACCGTCATTCGCGACTCCATCATCATACGGAATGGGTCGACCGGTCGCGTCGAGCGGCTTGTGATCCGGGAGGATACGACATGGCCCGGTGAGGTTGATTCTCTCCTGCGGAAGGCCTTCCCGTTCCATGGTGACAGCCTTGCGTTCCGGTTCGACGGGGAAATCGTGGACCCGGATCGTCTTGCGGAGCGTCTCCGCCGGTCGATGATCTTCCCGAACATCGATAGCCTGCCTGGCGCTCGCCCCATGGACGTGGACAGTCTCCGCTCGTTCTCCTACACCTTCAGCGACTCGATCGGCCCGGGGTCGGCCATGATCTTTCGACTTCGGCAGCTAGGGGATTCGCTCGCGGCTGGCGATGCGGAGCGTCAGGCGGACCTCCTCCGTCGACAGGCAGACCGCCTCCGAAAGCAGGCGGAGGCAATGGAGCGACAGGCCGACGCAATGGCACGTGAGCTTGAAGAGCGGAAAAATGAACCTGGCGATCAGGACTGACGGATCCTGGCCGTTACGGCTTCCTGCAGTAGGCGTCGGTCGAAGCGATCGAATGGACGGCGACGGTTGCTTCCTCCCGGACAATGTATTCGCTCAGACCGACTTCTCCCGTGGCCGGGTTCCAGTCATATGTGTAGCCGAGGCGCGTCCACGGATATCCGGCCGGTGTGTACGACTCCGTCCGCGTCCGCTCCATCCAGGCGGTATGGGCGGAGTCGATCCGAACCGTGTCGGAGGGTCGCGGCGGTTCGAGCTCGCATTCCCGATCCGTGATTTCCGGATCCGGGCATGGCCGCCGGAGGTCGGCAGGGCGTACCCAAAGCTCAACGAAGCGCGGATAGGCCTCGTCGGGCGGGAGACCAAGCCGCTGGGCGAGCCGAACGTCCAGCGCCGGACCGCTGAGCGATTCATATCGGCAGAAGGCGCGCAGCGTCGGCACGAGGGTGACCCAGATGACGGACTTCGTCGTCAGGCTGTCCCCGGCGGCGGATGTGCCGAACGCGTCCGTCCATGTGACAACGCGTACATGGGCCGGCTCGCCGTCGACGGGGGAGGGACGGCGCTGAAGGGTCGTGTTGTACGGCGTGACGGGGGCGAGCGACCTGGAGATCTCGGACGGCTCGGCCGTTTCCGCATCCTCAATGGCGGCCCGATACTGCTCCTTCAGATCCGCCCGGTCGGCCGGCGGCGAACTCCCGGCGCACCCGCTGAGGAGCAGTACCAGAATCAGGCCGCAGACCGTCCGGCTGGTGACGTTTCGCAGTAGCACGGTGCGCTATCGACCGATGAAGAAGTACAACAGGACGCCAACGATGGGCATGAAGATGATCACGAGCGACCAGATGATTTTGTTCGCCGCGCTCCGCCCCCGATCGCCGATCAGGTCAACGAGGGCCACGATGTCCAGCACGATGACGAGCGTTCCGCAGATGCCCCATTGCGGCTGTTGGATGCGATCGACGAGGTTCATTCCGCAGCCGGAAAGCACCATGGTACCGATGCCCAGCAGTACCCAGAGGGCCGCGGGGATACGCGCGAGGCGATCGAGGAAGGAAAGAGAATCGGTCGAAGGAGTAGACATGGATCCAGCCAGGGTTGTGGAGAAAACGTCGTCGAAGACACCATAAGGACGCCGCGCGCTGTTAGATTGATACAGCCGACAAGCGAAGATAAGGGGAACGACGGCTCGATGTCGAGCGGCGATCGAATCCGTTCGACGGAACAGGGGAAAAAGAGAATGGGTTCGCATCTCCTGTCCATCGTCAACATATCGTGTCATAGGCTGCCGCGTCTGGTTCATGCGTATCGGAGATCTCGAATTTGGCGACCGCCCGCTTTTCCTCGCGCCGATGGAGGACGTGAGTGATCCGCCGTTCCGTATTCTCTGCAAGCGCTACGGTGCGGATATGCTGTACACCGAGTTCGTCTCGTCGTCCGGTTTGCTCCACGACGTAGAGGGCTCGCATCAGAAGCTTGAGATTTTCAATGAGGAGCGACCGATCGGCATTCAGGTGTGGGGCGGCGAGATCGACGAGGTCCGGCGCGCCACACCCATGGTGGACGCGGTCAACCCGGACGTGATCGACATCAACTTCGGATGCCCGGTCCGGAAGGTCGTGTCGAAGGACGGAGGCGCGGGCATCCTTCGGTGCGTGCCAAAGATGGAGAAAATCACCGAGGCGGTGATCGAGGAGGCCAGTCGGCCCGTGACGGTCAAGACGCGCCTCGGCTGGGATGAGGACTCGATTCAGATCGTCGACGTCGCGCGCATGCTCGAAGACGTGGGCATTGCCGCGCTAACCGTTCACGCGCGCACGCGGGAGCAACAGTACAAGGGAGAGGCACGCTGGAAGTGGCTGCGCAAAATCAAGGAAGAGGGGGTGCGCGACATCCCTCTCGTCGGAAACGGGGATGGACTTGACCCGGAGCGGATCGATAAGATGTTCGATGAAACCGGCGTCGATGCCGTCATGATCGGGAGAGGAGCGATCGGGAACCCGTGGATATTCCGCGATGCAAGGGTCTACATGGAAACGGGGGACATCCCGCCGCCGCCGTCCTGGGAGGAGCGCGTCCAGGTGGTGGCCGAGCATCTCTCCATGAAGTGCGAGTGGCTGGGCGAGCGGACCGGCGTCCTCGAGATGCGTAAGAACTACAGCGGATACTTCAAAGGCTTCCGCAACGCGTCGAAGCTGCGTCACCAGCTCATGCAGCCGGAATCGAAGGAGGGCGTGCTCGACGTCATGTTGAACTTCAAACCGGACGCACCGGACATTCAGATCCCGGCTGCTCGTCTGCCGGACCGTCCAACGAAAACGAAGAAGGCGTCCCTGCCCTCCGGAGACGGAGCGCCCGCATCAACGAAGGTCGATGCCGCTGCCGCCGGGCTTCCGACGTCCGACTGATGGCCGCCGGGTTTCCGACGTCCGACTGATGGCCGCCGGGGTTCCGACGTCCGACAGAGGGGCAGGTCATTCCATCGTGGATGTCTATGACGTTGGTTCCTCCGGTTACGGTCGGTTCACGTCTGGATACATGCCGGGCGGGCCGTTTTCGACCCCAACACGATCGTAACGGGGCGGGCGAACCAAGCGGTACGGAGGCTCAATTCACGTTGTCACAACGCGCAGCCGAACCCCTTCGTTTTCTGTGTTGATGACAACGCATATGCCATGAGCAGTGCTCAAGCCTCATCCTCGGATGTCCCCGTCGCGACCATAGCCAGCAACCCCGAAACGGCGGAGACGACGACGCCCGAGTCAAGGATGTCTTTCTCGTCCGCCCTCGTTGCCGGTCTTGGCGCCGGGGTGGTTTTTCTCGCGCTTGAGCTGCTGGCGAGCAGTCTCGGGGCCGGCACGCCGATGGGCCCTGCCCGCGCAACGATTAAGGACATCATCGGCCTGTCGCCGGGACAGTACACGACGGGTGGGCTCCTGGGCACGCTCGGCGTCCACTTCGGCCTTGCCCTCCTGACGACCACGGTTCTCGCTCGCATCGTTCATGCGTGGAAGACGTACGTGGCTGTTATCCTGGGCGGTGCATTCGGCGGCTTCCTGTACACAGCGAATGTGGTCCTGACCTGGACGGTGGCTGCCGGCGTGACCATTGGGGGCAACCTCTCGTTGATCGCAAACTACGTCATCTTCGGCGCGACGGCGGCAGCGATCTACAAGTACTGGCAGCACCGCAACGATGCGTAGGGCCCGGCCAGGGATGGGTCACGCGGGCGTTCCCGTCGCCCCGCGAGAATGTTCGTGGCGGCAAGCCCTGCGGCTTGTGAATGTCGCGGCCCCGTTCGTACCATGTGCCGTCCGTGCCCTCCCCGATCTACACCTGACGATCTGCGATGAGTGACGCTCCCCGGTACTGGACGCCTGCGTTTGTGGAGGCGTTCGTTCAGGCGATTAATTCGGACGACGCGTTTCAATCGACGGCCTCCGGCTTCTCCGACACGATCGAGCTTCGCTGCTTCGATACGCCGGACGGGGAAGACGTGGCGGCCGCGTACTCGTTCGACAACGGGAAAATCGTCGACGTCGACCTCTGGATCGACGACGCACCGTCGGACGATATGCGAAATGAGCCGTTCGACAAATCGGCGATGATGGCCCGCGCCTCCGCACCGTATAAGACGTGGGTCAAGATGGATAAGGGCGAGATGGGTGCGATGCAGGCGCTGACGTCTCCCGACTACAACATCGACGGGTCCACGATCAAGATCATGTCGAACATGGGCGTCTTTCGCGGCTTGAACGAAGTGGCGGCCAAGATTGAGAAGACGTATTAGGTGTGCCGGTGCGGGGAACCCCTCGTCGGGGAGTACGTCGATGGTCCCCACCAGCAGGCAACGGTTTTGAACGATGCCCGCGAAGCACCGGCCCCGTTTTCGCTGGTCCTTTTACTGAACGGTTCGACCCACGATGAGCGACGATTCCAGTCCAAACATCAACATTACGCGCGGCAGCCGCTCACGCCGCCGGACCTCGTCGAATGGCTCGAAGGCCTCTTCACAGTCCGGTTCGGGTGTTAGCTTCAGTGACGTCGCCACCGCCGCCGCGAATGGCGTGCGAAACGCCTGGCTGGCGGGCCTGGGTGCCCTTTCCTACGCGGAGAGCGTCGGCACGCAGGTATTCGACTCGCTGGTCGAAGAGGGGAAGACCTGGGAACGGTCCCGCCGTGAGACCCAGAAGGCGGTAAAGCGAAAGGTGGACGAGCTACGGAGCGGCGGCGAGGACGTGGCCCAGGCCGCGGAGAAGAAGGTCCGCTCGGAGGTGGACGATGCGATCAGCCGGATTGGCGTTCCGACGCAGTCCGATATGGAAACTCTCCGGTCTCAGGTCGACGATCTGAACGCGAAGATCGAGCGTCTTACCCGCGCGCTTGAAGAGAAGCAGAAAAACGAGGAAGACGCGTAGACGCTGGAGATATTCCGACTTGACTCGCAGGCGCCGGGCGATATCGATCGTCCCGGCGTCTTTGCTATGGCGGCGGCAGGATCCGAACCCGCCAGATGACGGCGTCAGGCCGCATCTACGTTGTCGTCGGAGGCTTCTGCCCGGGTGGGCGTCGGGGAGGGGGCGGCGTCGCCACGGCTCTGATTGAAGGACTCGACGATCTGCGCAAACTCGCGTTCGAATCCTTCCAGGATTGTCTCCGGGTCCGGGACCAGCCCGTCGTCACAGGCGATTCCGAGCCGGACTTCGCCGGCGTAGCTGAAGATGCTAATGCCAATCCCGATGTTACCGGCACGCGGCACCCAGGGCATGATGTGCTGGAGGCGTCGGCCTTTCATGTGAAGATGATTCCGCGGGCCCGGCACGTTCGTCAACACGGCGCTCGCCTTGCTGCTGAAGAGGCGGACGGCCTGCTCTTCGAGCTCCGTCGGGAAGTAGCCGAGAACCTCCAGAATGCCGAAGGCCGCCGCCGCTTCCGACGAGGCTTTGATCTCATCCATCTGGTGTTTGACGTTCATCACGCGCTCCGCCCGTTCGGAGAGCCCGATGGGCAGATCCACGTAGACCAGTCCAAACTGGTTGCCCAGCTCGAAGGCTTTCTCGATCGGTCGGAGGTTGACGGGGATCATCCCACGGATTGAAACGCCCTCGGTCGAATCCCCGTGCTCGTCGAGGTAATACCGGAGGGCACCGGCCACCGCCCCCAGCAGGACATCGTTGACCTTGGCGTCGATCGCGTGGGCGGTCTTCTTGACCACGTCAAGGTCGATGGGTCCAGACCACGCGGCGTTTTTCGCGACCCCGAGATCGCCCTTGATCCGGGTGTGGGAGTCGGCCCCGATGAGGGCGAGCTTCGACAGCGCGGCGCCGAGGCTCATCCCCTGCTTCGCCCGAAGCGTGATGCGGGAGGGATCGACCATTGCGTGCGCCCCCTCATTCAGCAGCAGACCGGCTGCATCGGCGGCCTTTTTCGCCGCATTTAGCGGAGCCCGAATCAATCCCGGGAGGCGGGACGACCGCTTCGTTTTCGGGAACCGGGAGGGATCGAAGTACTCGTCGGTGAGCGAGAGCAGCACCTGGACGAGGGCGATCCCGTCCGCGATGCAGTGGTGGATGCGCGCGATGATGGCGCTGCCGCCGGCGTAGTCCTCGATGAGCTCAAGGTGCCAGAGCGGCTTGTTGCGGTCCAGCGGCGTGCTCATGAGCTCGCTGACCCGCTCCTGCAGCTCGGCCTTGCCGGCATCGCCGGGCAGGGCTGCGCGCCGGACGTGCTGCGTCAGGTCGAAGTGCGGGTCGAGTTCCCACTGTTCGCCGCTGCTCGCAGATCGGATGCGCTGGCGAAAGCGCGTGAAGCCGACGAAGCGTTCCGCCACGATCTCCCGAAGCGTCGCCAGATCCATCGCATCCTCGAGCACGAGGACGGATGTGATCGTCATCAGATTTGTCGGCTCGTCCATGCGGAGCCATGCGGCATCGACGCCGGAGAGCGGTTCATAGTCTTTCATCGAACGCAGTCGTCCTGAAGCAAGTAGCAGGCAGAGAGCCGATGGGACACCAACTCATTCCTGGCGCGGTGAAGACGATTCACGCTCTCGTTCCCACCGTCAAGTGAAGAGAAAGGTAACACGCAGGAGGGACGGACACAATCGCCGCCCGCGACATCCCGATTGATCTTCCGGTGGATGGATACCGAAAACGAACGAGGAGCGGTGCGAGCGGTCCGCAGGTGCGGCAACCGACTCCCATCGCTCCTCTTCGATCCGCCGGGGCGTGTGGGGCTTACCGGCGTGGGGGGCTCTTCGTGTTTAGCGCTGTGTCATGAACATCCATGCTCAAAACGCGCGCCAAAAACGCGTAGACGTCGGATTGCTCCTCAATAATCTTCGACGTCGGCTTCCCACCACCGTGTCCCGCCTTCGTTTCCACTCGCAGTAAGACCGGTTCATCTCCGCCCTGTCCCTCCTGCAGCCGGGCTGCGAACTTGTAAGAGTGGGCCGGAACGACGCGGTCATCTGTGTCCGCAGTCGTGATGAGCGTCGCCGGGTACGCTTCACCGTCCTCTACATTGTGGAGCGGCGAGTATTCGTACAGGTACTCGAACTGCTCGGAGTCATCGGACGAGCCGTATTCCGGTACCCATGCCCAGCCGATGGTAAATTCGTGATACCGGAGCATGTCCAGCACACCCACCGCGACGATCGCTGCGCCGAACAGGTCCGGGTTCTGGATGAGGGAGGCGCCGGTCAAGAGGCCTCCGTTCGATCCGCCGGCGATGGCCAGCTTCTCGCTCGCGGTGTATCCTTCCTCGATCAGGTAACGTCCGGCTGCGGCAAAGTCGTCGAACACGTTTTGCTTGTTCTCAAGCATGCCCGCCTCGTGCCACGCCTGCCCGTACTCGCCGCCGCCCCGGAGGTTGGGGACGGCATACACGCCGCCCATCTCGAGCCAGGCAAGACGACCGACCGAAAATCGCGGCGTCAGGCTCACGTTGAAGCCGCCGTATCCGTACATGAGCGTCGGATTGGACCCGTCCATCGAGAGTCCTTTCCGGTGAACGATAAACATGGGCACCTCCGTGCCGTCCTCGCTCGTGTAAAACGACTGCTTCACGGTGTAGCGGTCGGCGTCGAAGCCCGGAATCTCCGGCTCGCGGAATACCTGTTCAGTCTCGTTGGAAAGAGAGCCGTGGAAGATCGTCGTCGGGTACGTGTAGGAGGCAAACCCGTAGTACACGTGATCGGACTCCGGAGAGGCCGTCATCTGCGTGATGCTTCCGATCGCGGGAAGCTCGATTTCGCGCTGCTGTGTGCCGTCGAGCGCGTGAACGGTCAGGCGCGCCTTGACATCGTCCAGCGCGTGGACGAGGAACCGGTCTCTGGCACGTTCCACGTCCTGAAGCACGGCATCGGATTCCGGAATGAGCGTCGTCATTCCCGTCTCCGGATTGCTGACGTCAAAGGCGACGAGGCGCTTGTTCGGGGCGTCGTCGTTCGTCAGCAGGAAGAAGGTGGACCCGTCGTTCCCGATGAACTCATAGCTCGCTTTCATTTCGTCGATGACCGGCTCGACAGTCGCATCGGGGTCCTGCAGGTCTTTCACGTACAGCAGGTTCTTCTCGGCCGTCCCCTTCCAGGCTGAGATCACGAGATACGTGCCGTCGTCGCTCACGTCGGCACCGAAGCCGATCTTCGGGTCGTCCGGCCGCTCAAAGACGAGGCGATCGTCGGATTGCGGGGTGCCGACTTCGTGGTAGAACAGCTTCATCCCTTTCGTTTGCGCCTCATAGGCTTCGCCTTCCGCGGGCTCGGGATAGCGCCCGTAGTAAAAGCCGGACCCGTCCGGCGCCCAGGTTGGCTCACTGAATTTGACCCACTTCAACTCTTCCTCAAGGTCGTTGCCCGTCTCCACGTCCCGTACTTTGATCGTGCGCCAGTCCGATCCGCTTTCACTTACGCCATAGGCGACCTGGTCTCCGTTCGGGCTCGGCACCATGGAGGACAGCGCGACCGTTCCGTCGTCGCTCCATTCGTTCGGGTCGAAGAGCACGGACGGCTCGTCGTCGCTTCCGGCACGCAGGGTCACGACGACCGGCTGATTCTGGAGGCCCTCGTTGCGTTCAAAAAAGAGCCGCTCATTGCGCCGCGTTGGGACGTCGTACTTCGGATAGTCGTACAACTCCGTCATCCGCTCCCGGATCACGTCGCGCGCCTCGATTTCTTCGAGGTACGAGAAGGTGACCTCGTTTTGCTTCTCGATCCAGGCCCGGGTGTCGTCGGAATCGAGGTCTTCGAGCCATCGATAGGGGTCCGGTACGTCGGTGCCGTGATACACGTCGACGGTGTCAACCTTGCGCGTATCCGGATAATCAAACGGCTGGCCCATCGAGGGGAGATGGATCCAGAGAGCGACGAGGAGGGTCAGCGAGAGAAATCGAGCCATGAACCTTAGATGCGTTGGGATCGGTGTCGGAGGGGGGACGTCGGCGTTTGGTCGGCCGTTCCGGTGGGACGGTGCCTGTGTCGTAAGCGGCCGGCTCTGCGTCACGGGTGGAGCGGCGGCTACAGTTCGTCGCCGCCGACGTGCTTTTTCTCGAAGGTATCCGCCCTGCGAAAGACGTCGTTTACAACCTGACGGATGTCGGCGGCCGTGGGACTCGGTGGCGTGTAGGCGGAATAAAAGATACGTACGCGTCCACCGCCGACCTCAAACATCTCGAATCCTCCGTGCGCCGGACCGTTCGTCAGAAGGGCGTCCCGCAGTAATGCGCGAGACGGGGCGGCCGTCGAGTCGTAGGCGATGGAGAACACCTCGTAGCCGCCCGGTCCGCCCAGTTCGTCTGAGGGCGTCGATGCAATCCATCCCAGCTGCGTACGGTTGCTGTCGGCCGACAGGATCAGGCGGTAGTCGCCGTCCGCATCGAGGGTGTAGTCCCACCCGATGTCGTTCAGCGCGGTTTCGATGTCCGAGTTGCCTGCCGTGTTAGCGTCGACGGCGGCCGGGGACGGCTCAGGAAGGGGTGGAAGACTTGCGATGCTATCGAGGGGAGCACGGAAGGAGACGCTGTCGAAGAAACGTCGAGCATCGGTGCTGTCCTGATTTGCATTCGCCTGTCCAACACCGGCCTGGTACAGCCGATTCCCGATGAGGTAGAATTGCCACGAGAACTGAATTCCCTGGCTGACGAACGTGACGCGACGCGCGGGATAGTCGCCGACGGAGAACGAATCCATTACGACCGTGTTGGTCTCCGCGCGATTGACGGCAATGCGCTCAAGGACGAACGTGAGGAGTGAGTCCGGATCTCTGGAACTGAGCTCCGCAGCGATAGGGGAGCCGGCCAGGAAATAGGCCTGTCTCTCCGCGTCTTCGTAGACGAGCATGTCGTTCGACCCGTCACTCTGTTGCGGTCGGTCGGGTTCTCCCGGAAAGCGGGCCTGGATGAGCCCTTCCGGGCCGGAAACGTACGTCCACGAGGCGTTGGATTGTGCGTTCGCGTCGGCCTCGGTGCCGGCGACATCGCGGTCACCTGTCTGTGCGAAGGCCGTGGTGGAGACTAAGAGGAGACAGAGAACGCTGCAGAGTATGTGCAGCGGGTGGAGAGAGGACATAGTGCGAGTACGGTCTAAACGAAGGGGGATGCCGCAAGGTAATCGACCGACCTCAGGAATGCCATGCCCGGGTGCGACGCCTCACGGATCCATATCTACCGATCGCATCCGGAAGAGGGCTTCGTCGAGTGCCCAGACCGCGGGCACGACCACGGCGAGTCCGATGAGGGACGCTATCGGCGCCCAGATGACGAGCCCCCCGACCACGCCCAGCACGCCGCCCAGGTATTTGATGTAGTTCAGCTGCTCGTTCGTTGTTCGCTTGAGCAGGTTCTCCAGCTGGCGCTCGTCGTAGGCCCGAACATTCTCCAGAACGATTCTCTGGATGTTGATGGATTCAACGAACCGGAGGACGAGCTGCGTCAGGAGGACCTCTATCTCGCCCGCACGGCGCTCGAGCTGCTCGGGAAGGCGGTCCAGGTAGGGCATCGCTTCGTCCAGGATGGGACCGACGGCTTCCGGAAGCTGAGCCACGGCTTCGTGGAGGCGTTTCTGGAAGGCGTCTTCTCCGACCGTTCGATAGACGCGCAAGGCGAGACCCGGAAGGCCTTCCCCGACGTTTTTTTCGATTTGCGCCTCCGTGAAATTGACGATGCGTTCGTGCACCTCCGGCGATGAGAGCACCTCCCGAAAATAGTCTTCCAGCAGTGACTTCAGTTCGGATCGGAACGCGGGGTCCTCGGTGACGTCCCGCGTGATCGACAGCGCCAGATCCCGGTACTGCGACGTCAGGTCGCTGTCGTGGATCTTCTCGATAATGATCTCCTCGTTGATGAGCTCGTCGGAGACGGCCTGCGCCAGTCGCCAGGCGACGCGCTCGCGCTGCGCCGGGATGACGCCCTGCCCGACGAGCGGCCGGGGCTGGCGTGGCTGGAAGAGCATCGTGAGGGCCAGCCAGTTCGTGAGGAAGCCGATCATGCCGCTCACGGAGGTAATCCGCAGGAGGCCTTCCACGACGATCGTATGGCCGAACACCGTGACGCGGGTATCTGGGAAGTCCCAGACGAAGGAAACGCCGAAGACCGCAAGCAGGACCCACGGAACGGCCCGCAGGATCGGGAGCCAGCGTGCGTAGCTTCCAGCCTGGCGCGGGGGCTCGTCTAGGGTCTCGTCGCCCTCATCGCCCGTCGGCATGTGCCGCTGCACCGTGGCCACAAGAAGCCGGCGTAGACGCCCGGTTCGCGTTGGGGGCGCGACCGGCACGGTCACGGACGAGTCGGAATCCTCTCCAGGCGTAGACGTCGATCGGCCCTCGTCCGCCGCCGGCCGGTTCGGTGCCGAAGATGTATCCTGGTTCGCCATGTACGGGAGACGAAAGCACAGAAGGGGACATCAATGCGATGCGGGTCGCTGGCTCGCTCCTACGACGGACCGTGGAATCCGCAACGTCGACCGCGTAACCCTGAACGCTGAACCTCCTCTAAAACACCTTTACGAGGGTCATATCGTCCAGGTATTTGTTCGGGTTATCCTGGAGATCCTTCAGCAGACGGTTGGCCTCGACGGCGGCGGAGTCAAGCCGGTTGTAGAGGCTCGGATCGTTGATGAGCCGTCCGGCCGTGCCGTTTCCATTGTTCAGCTTATCCGTGATCTCGCCCAGGTTGGTGGTCGACCGTTCGAGGTTGGACAGATTCCGGTCGAGCTTGTCGAGCGACCGGTTGAGGCGCGCCATGATTGTGCCCAGGTTGTTCTCCGAAAGCGAGTCCTCGGCGGCCTGCGTTTCGCCGGATAGACGTCGGAGGTCGGCGGTGACGGCTTCCAGGTTGGAGATCGTATTCCCGAGCGCATCTCCGTCCGTTGCCTGCTCCAGGTTACGGCTCGTTTGCTCGAGCGCGCTGATGAGCTGGTTCAGGTTGCTTGTGGGATTGCTGACCTTCTGGCTGAGGGCCTGCATCGCGATGCTGGCGTCGGTCAGCGTGGAGTCCGCGCGGGAGACGAGGCGTGGTCCGGCGTCCTTGAGCTGTCCGAGAATGTCGCCCTCCGGCGGGCCCGGTAACGTGGAGCCCGGCTCGATGGGCGGGTTGCTCGCAGGGCCGGGAGTGATCGCCAGCTTGACGCCGCTCAGCGCACTGAACCCGGACGCTTCCGCGTACGAGCCCTGCGGGACCTTTACGTCCTCCTCAATGCGGAAAACGACGCGAACGACCTGATCCGCCAGGTCGAGCCGCACGGTTTCGACCGTGCCAACGTTGACCCCTTTCATCTGAACGGGATTACCGGCCACGAGACCGCCGGCGTCCTGGAACTCCGTCTTCAGCACGTAGCTGCTTTTGAAGATCGGAACGTTCTGGAAAAACCGGAGTCCGGCGAAGAATACGATCGCCGCAATAACGATCGAGATGCCGACCTTAATTTCTTTGCTGTAAGTCATCCGGGGAGTCAGCGAGCGAAAGAGAGCGAAAAAGTGGGTCCGATGGCGCGAAGAGGGCTGAGGGACCGATGCTACGCCTGTCCGCGCTGGGTCGCCGTGGCGCGAAGGGGGTCGCCGACGTGGTACTCGTTGGCCTTGACGAACCGATCGAGCGTTTCATCCGGCTGGCTGTGAATGTCGTCGACGGGCCCGACCCAGTGTAGGTGGCAATTGTGCAGGAACGCGGCCCGGTCGGCGATGGAAAACACGGAGTGCATGTCGTGCGTCACGACGACGCTGGTCACGCTGAGCTCCTCCGACAGCTGACTGATTAGCTCGTCGATGGTGTTCGACGTTTCAGGGTCGAGGCCGCTCGTGGGCTCGTCGTATAGCATATAACGGGGCTCGAGGGCAATGGCGCGCGCCAGGGCGACGCGCTTCCGCATTCCGCCGGACAACTCCGACGGTTTCTTGGGGCCGACGTCCGACAGCCGGACGAGATCCAGGCATTCATGAACGCGATCGCGGATGGCGTCGTCCGACATCGTCGTAAAGTACTCGAGCGGGAAGGCGATATTTTCGAACGACGTCATCGAGTCGAACAGCGCGCCCCCCTGAAACAGTACCCCGAATTGCTGCCGGATCTCGCGAAGCTCCTCGTAGGGAATCTCGCCGATGTCCACGTCATCGACGAGTACGCGACCCTGGTCGGGGTTTAGCAGGCCGACCAGGTGCTTCATCAGCACGCTTTTGCCGGAACCGGAGCGTCCGATAATGGCGATAGTCTCGCCATCCTCGATCTCCAGGTCGACCTCTTTGAGCACGTCGAGGTCGCCAAAGCTCTTATGTAAGTTATCGACCTGAATCATTCGGGGCGGGTACGAGCGGGGAAAAGCGGCGCGAGGGTCAGAGCAGTGTGACGGCGAGCAGGAGATCGGCAATCAGGATGAAGACGCAGCTTTGCACAGCGGCTTCGGTGGTCGAGTCACCTACCCCTTCGGCTCCGCCGGTGGTGTAGTATCCTTTGTAGCACGCGACGGACGTGATAATGAACCCGAAGGTGAAGGACTTAATGAGGCCGAAGAAGGGATCGAACGGCTTGAAGAACTGCCGGGCGCCGTCGATAAACTCCTGTGCGCTGAGAAAGCCCCCTGCCGAACCGATCATCACGCCGCCTCCGATGCCGATCAGGCATGCGGCGACGTAGAGCACGGGAAACATGATGATGCCGGCCAGGACGCGAGGAAGGATGAGGAAGCTGATGGAGTTGAGCCCCATCGCCTCCAGGGCGTCGATCTGTTCCGATACGCGCATCGTGCCCAGCTCGGCGGCAATCCGGGCACCGACACGGCCGGCGAGGATGAACCCCGTAATCACGGCTGCGAGCTCAAGCATCATCGACGGGACGACGATCGAGCCGATGATCGTGTTAGGGATGAACGACGTTTCGAGCTGATACGCCGTCTGCACCGTCAGCACGGCACCGGAGAACGCTGCCGCCAGCGCGGTGATGGGCAGCGAGTCGATCCCGATGCGCACCATCTGCGTGACCAGGTTCCCCCAGTAGGTGCGAACCTCATCCAACGAGGTAAATGCGCGGGTAAGCAGCAGGATGTACCGCCCGAGCGTGTAGAACGGGGCGAGAAGACGGTCGGCCACCGGACGCGGGTCGTTGAGAGTCAGATCGCGGAAAAGAAGCACGCGTGCATCCTTGCGTGACATCGAACAACGTACAGGTTAGCACGGACGGCGTGTCCGTTCTCTCCCGTGAATACGTTGCAAAGGAGGGCGGATCCGCCCCGTCACATGTTACAATCGTACGTCTTCGCACAGCCGAGCGACACAACGTTGACAGATCTGATGCGTACCGTCGATGTGCTTCCGGGCCCGATGCGCGATACTTAAACGTGCATTACATTTTGAGCCAACCGGCCGACCAGCACGTAAGTTCGCGGCCTGTGTTGATGCGGGTCGCCGTCCGTCTATTTTGATCCCCACTGTGCCGACCATGGCCAAGAAGTCGATTCTCTACGTCTGTCAGGAATGCGGGCACGAAGCACACAAGTGGATGGGCAAGTGTCCGGGCTGCGGCGCCTGGAATACGATGGTGGAGGAGACGCCGAAGTCGGCGGTGAAGGCCCGCGTGCCGAAAGGATCGTCGAAGAAGAAATCATCCTCCGGGTCCAATGGGTCGCGCGGAGGATGGGGGGCGAACCGGACAACGAATGCCGACATTAAGCGCCTCACGGAGATCGAGCTGACGGAGGAGGCGCGGCTCCGGACGGGCATCGTGGAATTCGACCGCGTGATGGGCGGGGGGATCATGCAGGGCTCGTTCAGCCTGATCGCGGGCGACCCGGGCATCGGCAAATCGACGCTGATGACGGAAATGGGCCGGTACCTGCCCGAGCACACAATCTTGTATGTCACGGGGGAAGAATCAAAGCGTCAGGTCAAGCTGCGCGCGCAGCGGCTCGGCGTCGATTCTGACAACCTACTGCTGCTCTCGGAGACGAACGTGGAAGAGATCAGCGGGGCGGTCGAAGACGTGGAGCCGGACATCCTGATCGTCGACTCGATCCAGACGATCTACCGACCGGACCTGTCGAGTGCCCCGGGGTCGGTCAGCCAGGTTCGGGAAAGTACGGCTTCGCTCCTTAAGATTACGAAAGAGCTTGAGTTTTCCACGTTTCTGGTCGGGCACGTGACGAAGAAGGGGACGATTGCCGGCCCCAGGGTCCTGGAGCACATGGTGGACACGGTTCTCTATTTCGAAGGGGATCGGCACCACGCCTACCGAATCCTTCGCTCGGTCAAGAACCGCTTCGGGGCGGCAAATGAGATCGGTGTCTTCGAGATGCGCGAGTCCGGCCTCCGGGAGGTGCAGAATCCGAGCGAGATTTTTCTCTCCGAACGTGGATACGGCGTGAGCGGGTCGACGGTCGTCTGTTCGATGGAAGGCACGCGGCCGGTGCTCGTCGAAATCCAGTCGCTCGTCACGCCCAGCAGCTACGGCACGCCCCAGCGCACCGCGACGGGATTCGAGTACAAACGGCTCCAGATGATCCTTGCCGTACTGGAAAAGCGGTCCGGTCTCGCGTTCAGCGACTACGACGTGTTCGTCAACGTGGCTGGCGGCGTCAAGCTCGACGAACCGGCCGTCGACCTCGGTGTGGCCGTCGCGGCAGCGTCCAGCTTCCGGGACGTCCCAACCGACACCGGCAGCGTTCTGATCGGAGAGGTCGGCCTCGGCGGAGAAATACGAACCGTCAGTCAGGTAGAGCCGCGGCTGAAAGAAGCGGCCAAGCTCGGTTTTGAGCGAGCCGTCATTCCCCAGAATAACCTGGATCGCATCACGGTTGACCTCGACATCTCTATCACCGGTGCAAAAACACTTCGGGATGTGGTAGACATGGTCTTGTAGGCAGACCGTCCCGCGATCTATCGCTCGTGTGTTTCGCTTCGCCCACAGATTCGCGGTGGAGAAATATTAACGATCTGTAGAACGAAGTCGTAATCAGGGCTGTGTATCAAACATCTATCGAAGCCGTGCCGTTGTTTCCTGACCATTCCCTGAAGGTCGGCGTGGACAGCACCAGCACGTGACGGCCTGCCGTGGATGGCGACCGAGTTATTCTGTTGAAACGGCTGCCAGGTGTATGATCCACAACAAGGACAGCCTCGAGCCCGGCGTATCATGCGGCCAGAGCGCGTGGTGCGAAACCGAAGGGGCCTACATCCGCCACCTCGGACCGGGCGTGGGTGAGATTCGGCTGCGGCCGTACGTCGACCTCTCGGCCAGCGATGCCGAGATGATTATTCGGACGATCGAGAGCATGCAGGCGTCGTGCGTTCTCATGGACCATCGCGCGCCGCACTCCTTCTCGTTTCAGGCGCAGATGGCGTTCTTCCACCAGAAAACGACGCATACGCTTGCGCTCTGGGTCGACATGCGCGAGCCGTGCGTGGCGGCAGCCTCGCACATGGCCATGATCCTCCGACCGACCTGCAGGGCGCGACTCTTCTACACGCGAGAACAGGCATCGGACTGGTTACACGCGGAGTGCAAGGGGTGACGCAGGACGGGGAGAGATTTCGGCGCGTCACGCTGTCGGCGTTGCTGCCACCGCTTCGACGATGTGGCGCATCACGCCCGGTATACGATCGCCCGGGGAGGTCTCTTCCACAGGGAATGCACCTTGCACGCATTGAATTACGAAGTGTCGAAGGCTGCGAATGAAACGGCGTACGACAGATGACGGTTACAGATCTCAACGATCTATTCATCGAGCAGGTACGCGATCTCTACAATGCAGAAACACAGGTCAGAAGAGCATACGAAAACTGGACGGATGCGGCACAGTCGGAGCAACTCAAGACGGTGTTCGCCGAGCGGATTGAGCAGGCGTCCCGGCACATCAATCGGTTGCAGCAGATCTGCAATGCGATGAACGTCGACCCATCTGGCGAGAAATGCCATGGGATGGAGGGCCTGCTGGAAGAGGGAAATGAATACATAGACGACTCCGAGCCCACCGCGGTTCGCGACGCGGGACTGATCGCCAACGCTCAACGCGTAGAGCATTACGGGCTGGCCGGGTACGGCTGCGCGCAGACCTATGCAGCACGCCTCGGTATGGACGAAGCGGCGCAGGCAATTGAGAACAACGTTGACGAGAGCGCGGAAATGGATCAGCGAATGACGAACCTTGCGACAGGCCTGCTGAATCCGAAGGCTGAAACCGCAAACGCGTAAGAACATCGCCCGGCTCAACCCGGTCGCTTGAAACACCACGTGTCCGAACGATCTTCGCCCCTCTCGACCCGCCCAGCGGCGCCGAGAGGGGCCGTTTTTCGGTTCCAACGCCGCGCTCTAACCACTCCAACATCTCAACACCCCAACACCTCACCCTCCAACGCTCACGCGGCCGAGCTTCGGAATGACGTCCCGCCCGAGACGCTGAACTTCCTCGAGCATCGGGGAGCACTGAAGCAGGACGAGGTCCAGGCCCACATCGGCGTACTCCGCCAGTCGGTCCACGATCTGGTCCGGCGTGCCCACAAGATCGGGGCGCAGGCCTCGGTTTGAGACCGAGTAGTCCTTGAGATCGACCTCGGAGTCGACCTTCGAGTTCTCCACGAAGTCGTCGTAGCTGTCGTAGCCCTCCGACTCGTAGTCGACCGTGGTGATGCGGTCCAGTTCGGCCATCGCTTCGTCCTCCGAGTCGCGGCAGATGACGTACGCTGCCATTCCGAACTGCATATCGTCCGGGTCGTGGCCGGCGTTCGCACGTCGCTCGCGCATATCTTCGACGTCGCCAGCGATTTTGTCCGGTGATCCACCGTGCATGAGGTAGTGGTCGCAGTGACGGGCGATCATGGTTCGCCCCTCTTCTGAGCCGCCGCCGGCGTAAATCGGCACGCCTCGGTCCTGCACCGGTTTCGGTTCGAGGATAGCGTCCTCGATCGTGTAAAAGTCGCCATCGTACGAAAAGGAATCGTTCGCCCACATGCCGCGGAGGATCTCCACGAACTCCGTTGACCGGGCGTACCGGTCACTGTGCTCGAGCCAGTCGCCCACGTACATCTTCATTTCCTCCTCCCACCAGGCAGACACGAGGTTGATCTCGAAGCGGCCGCCGCTGATGTGATCGATGTTGGCCGCCATTTTGGCTGTCACGGCCGGCTCGCGGAAGCCCGGGCGAATCGCCGACATCAGCCGGATGTTCTCGGTCACGGCCGCAAGGGCGGACGTTGTCGTCCAGCACTCCAGACTCGGGGCGCGGATGCCTTTGATGTCATTCAGGTTCAACTCGGCGATCAGAATCGTCGAGAACCCGGCATCATCGGCGGCCTGTGCGACCTTCTTGTTGTAGGCAAAGGTCGGAGGCATGCCTTCGTCCGACACGTTGCGAAGCCAGCCGCCAAAGATGGGAAGCCAGATACCGAGATCGATCATTGCGATTGCGAAATGCTAATTGCGAAATGCGAAATGCGAAATGTAGGGTGAGCGCATGCTTCTATGCTGCGACCTGGAGTTCCTGGCCGAGGAATTGAGCCACGGCGTCCCAGGCGCTTTGCTCGGCGGCTGACTCGATCTCCGGGTTGTAGTTGGTTGTGCCGTTTACGTCGTACGTCCAGCAGCGTCCCTCGACGTCTTCGATGAACTCGACGCCGGCAACGTCGATGTGCTCGGCCGCGAGGAAGCGCTCGTACTGCGCGACGAGACGAGCGGGCAGCTCTGTGCGAAGGTCGAACAGGCTGTTGTCCCCGTCGATGGTGCAGGTTTCTTCGGTTCGGCAGGCCTCCGCCGGGCACAGCTCGAAGCCCTCGCGTGTGTCGGCAGTGAGCGCGTATACGAGCGTGCCGCCGACGAACTCACAGCGCGTGATCTGCGGCTCCGCTGCCTCGATGTACTGCTGTAGGAGCGTGATGTGGTCGGGCGAGGGAATGAAGTCGTCCGACCGAGCGTATGCAGCGAACGCGTCGTGCGTGTTAAAGAGCTGCACGCCAAGTCCTTTTCCTCCCCGGTTGTGCTTCGTCACGAAGGGGGGCGGCACGTCGGAGGCCGCTTCGATCAGGGCATCGGCGCCTCCGGCGACGGCACGTGTGGCCGGGACTCGGACGCCGGCCGCTGCCAGCGCCTGGTACTGCCGCACCTTGCTCATTTCCAGCTCGAATGCCGGTAACCCGTTCACGACGCGCCGCCCATGCCGTCGGAGCCACGCGAGGATCTGCCGGGTGTGACTGACGCTGGACGTATGGCCGCGTGTGTGTGAGGACGCGCTCATGCGGTTGAAGAACACGCCGTCCGGCGGAGCGTCCAGCACATCGAAATGGCCTTCATGGACGAACCACTCGTCGAATGGAACGCCGTGGCGGTCGAGCGCATCGCGCAGCGACGGCAGCCAGTCGTCGTTCTCGTGGATGATGGTAACGTTCACAGCGAGACGGGAGAGTCGGAAGAAGGAAAAAATAGAAACGCCCTCGCGGCACGAACCGGGAGGGCTACAGGTGAAGCGAAACATCAGGTCGAAGGACGTTGCCGCGGCCGGGTCGTTACAGCAAAGACCGAAGCGCGCGACAACAGCACATCATGAGGATACAGACCGTTACCGGAAGGGCACCGAGGCGTGTGGACTTTCTGTTCACGCGAACCACACAAAGTCCGGCTGGTTCCGATGCGCGTTGACGTAACGCGCGGGGCAGGGCGACCTTGCAACCGACGACCAGCATCGGTAGCTTCTACGCGAATGAATACCCAAACTTCTTCGTGTGTTTCCACATCTCGAATGATGACACCCCGTCTCCGTTTTTCCAGTTCGCGCGCCGGCGTCTTCCTTATCGTTTCGATTCTTTTTGTCATCAACGGCTGCACGAACACCGCGAACACGCGGGTCGATGGAGAAAAAGACTACAGCTACACGCAGTTCATCGATCGGCTTCTCGTCGTGGAGCGGTTCCCGGAAGAAATGGAGGACATGTCGTCGGCGATGACGGAACAGATGCACCGTCGGTTTTCCGCTCACAACCGGTCGGTGAGAACGCTTTACCTACCCGTGACGGACAGCACGGCGCTGGACTCTGCCGCCGTCCGATCGCGGTCGCTCCAGGCGGCCCGAGACGAGGAGGCGACGCAGGTTCTCATCCTGGGCATGCTGGATGCAGACGTGGTCATGTCGTCCGTCGGTGACTTCATGCAGTCGTACAACACCTACGAGTTTACGGCATCCGTTTACGATGTCAAGTCGGGCGACAGGGTGTTCGTCGGCACGTTCGATACACATGCGCAGGGCGGCGCGGGTGACGGGAATCGCTTCGGACGGGGCATTGGCGACGACATCGTCGACGCCCTGGTCGAGTATTCACTTCTGCCGCACACAATGATGGAGTAGACCCGCCGCCTGTTGAACGTCCGTCGCGATCGGGATGCGTCCCGAGCACGGAGTCGACAGGTTCGA
>NZ_DAXETW010000145.1:0-3591 GCF_051155795.1 Longibacter sp. | reverse complement strand
CGCCATGTGCGGTATGACAACGTTTACGCCCTCGGCGACAATTCCAATCTCCCCACGTCGAAAACCGGCGCGGCCATCCGCAAGCAGGCTCCGGTCCTCGTCGACCATCTCCTCGCCGCCTTACAGGAGCGTGAGCCGCTGAACGGGCGGTACAACGGCTACACGTCGTGCCCGCTTGTCACCGGCTACGGAAAGCTGGTCCTGGCCGAGTTCGATTACGACAAGAATCCGGAGGAGAGTTTCCCCTTTGATCAGTCGAAAGAGCGCTATTCAATGTACGCGCTGAAAGCCTACGGCCTTCCTCGCATGTACTGGAACGGCATGTTGCGCGGCCGAATGTAATGCGCGGAGTGCGCACATCAGCAATCCGCGAGCCGGGATCCGCGACCGCGGGTGCCGGCTCTTCTGCTTGAACGTATTCGTCCGGCCGATTCGATCGGGGCGTTAAAATCGAAGGCGAAGTGACAGACCCGAGGCGACGCGCCCGCCAGGCACAGCGATCGCTGCCGGTCGCAGGGCCACCTTTTCGGATTCCGTGCCACACAAGCGGTCCGGAGTTCTGTCCAGCGACCACCCCACGCCGAACATCATGACAAAGAATCCCGGCAGCGAGTAGGCAACGATTTTCACTGGCGCAGTGAGGATGGCACCGAGCCCGTCATCCTCCGTCTGTTCAACGGCGAGCCGTACTCCGGCGATCATCCCCAGAATCCCACCGCCGCGAATACTCGTTCCAAGCCAGGCCCGCCGCGAGTCGCGTACGCACCAGTGGCCCATGGACGGTCCAACCAGCAGTCCTGCACCCAGCACGCAGAATCCGGCGGTGTGCGTGGCTCCCCATTCATCGTCGTGGATCTCATCTCCGATCCTGAGCACGATGCCGCTGCCTAACAGCGGGGCCATCGTCGACAGGTAGGCCCGGCCCCGGGCATGTCTCCATCGGTAGGAGTCCGCGTCGAACCCAAACCGTGGATCCGGCATGGCGGGCCGAGTTGGAAGCAAATCCAGATCGCGGACGGCGAGCGGGGAAGGGCGAGCACGTTCGGGAAAAGGATGCTTCTCAGCATCTGGCTGCGCCGTCACCGTGCCGGAACCAAGCCACACGAGCACAACCGCGACGACAACCCGACGACGAATCACACGAAAACAGAGCCCCATCGAACGACGACCATGTTGTACGGCTGACGACCGACCCAAGGATACTTTCAGGGTCTATAAAGGTCAATCCGCCGGCACAAAATGAGCGCCTCGCCTCGATCCACGGCGTCCGGACGTTCCGGCTGAATGTCGAACGATCAGCAGAGATGGGGGTACGTTGGCGTATACATCCCGAATAGCACGTGCCGCTTATGCCCGTAGCATTTGCCGGTCTGGTCACGGCGCTTCTCCTTCTGGCCGTCGGCGCCTCCCTTGCCGCAGCCGCCCATCCCTTCCTTGCGCCCGTCGTACTCACAATCGCAGCCGGCGCCGGGCGCCTAACGATCTCGTCCCTGCCGTTTCGCCGTCTGCTATGGGGCGGAATCGCATTCATCGCGCTCGTCACGGTCCCCGTCGGCCTGCTCACACACGGCGTGGTCACCGGTGCCACCACCTTCACGATGCAGTCGGTCCCCGACGATACGCTGCGTGCGTTCTACGCCCGTCCCGCCGCCGACAGCGTAGCGTTTGCCGGGGGCGCCATCCTGAGCCTCCCCCGGGACGAACACCGCCCGGCAGCCGTCGTCTACCGCGAACAGGGTCGCATCCAGTGGGCGTCGACCGTGCCACGGTCCGCCCGCGTGGACACGTTTTCTCAGATGACGCTCTATCCGCTTCTCTGGCGCGTCCGTATCGACGTCTACGCGGCGGACAGTGGGCCCGGATGGCTCTACGTCTGGCGCTGGGGTGGCGCGCAGCGGCTGTACGTGCTGGACGATGCGTTCGACGCCAGGGAGTAAGCCGTGTGGCGATTGACCCTCACACTCGGTCCCCGTATCCTTACCCTTCCCGACGGCCTTTGTCTTCCTCCGCAGAACCGAACCGCCCATCCATGCCTATCCGCCAGGCCCTTCGCGCCATTCTCACCTGTTTGATTGCTGTTCTTGTCCTGAGCGCCGGTGCGTCGACGCTTCCCGTCGCCGCGCAGGATTACGGGGAGACGTCCTTCGAGAACTCCGGAGCCGAAGGCGCCCAGGACTCGTTCCTGAACGGCCTCCTGCTCCTCCACAGCTTCGAGTACCCGGAAGCACGCGCGGCCTTTCAGAACGCGCAGGAGGCAGACCCGGACTTCGCGATGGCGGTCTGGGGCGAAGCGATGACGCACAATCATCCCATCTGGATGGTGCAGGACCGCGAGGCCGCCGTGGAGGCACTGGAGAAACTCGGCGACACGCCCGAGGAGCAGCTTGCCGCCGCGCCGACGGAGCGAGAAAAGCAGTACCTGAAAACTCTGCACGTGCTTTACGGCGTCGGCACGGACTCGGTCGCCACCAAGGAGACGCGCGATGACGCCTACGCCGAGGCCATGGCAGATCTCGCCGCGGCTTACCCGGACGACCTGGATGCCCGCGCCTTCCACGCCCTGTCGATCCTCGGAACGGCGCACGAGGGGCGAGACTTCAGCACGTACATGCGGTCCGCGGCGATCGCTGAGGAGGTCTTCGACGCCAACCCGAAGCACCCGGGCGCCGCGCACTACCTGATCCACGCGTACGACGATCCGGTCCACGCACCGCTGGGCCTGCGACCGGCTCGCATCTACGCGGATATCGCCCCGAAGGCCTCGCATGCACTCCATATGCCATCGCACATTTTCTTCGCGCTGGGCATGTGGGACCGGGGCGCCGCCTCGAATGTCGACTCCTACGAGGCGGAACGAGATCAGGCATCGGCAAACGACGACCCGCTTGGCGGCGGTGGGTACCATGCGCTACACTGGCTCGCATATGCCCGCGCCCAGCAGGGACGGTACGATGCCGCGCGCGAGGTGACCGACCGGGGTATCCGGCATGCCCGTGACTCGGACGGCTACGCGGCAGGCTACGAACGCTACATTCTCTCGGCGTTTCCGGCAAGCTACGTCGTGGAGACCGAGCGGTGGGAGGAAATGGACGCGTTTGCCATCGACACGACCGGGCTCTCACCGCGGTTGAAGGTGTCGGTTCGGAGTGTCGAAGGCATGGCGGCCCTGCACATGGATGAGCGCGCGTCGGCCGAGGCCGCGCTTGCGGATGCTCGAGCTGCAGCGTCCGAGGGGAAGGAACGACTCCAGATCCCGGTCCTCCAGCTCGAAGGGCTGCTGTTTATGAACAACGGCAAGGAAGACGCGGCGTTATCCGCGCTCGCCGAAGCGGCGGCCCTGGAGGACGACATGCCACTGGACTTCGGCCCGGCCTGGCCTCTGAAACCTGCGCACGAGTTGTACGGCGAGGTCCTGCTGGAGGTCGATCGTCCGGCGGAGGCCCAGAAGCAGTTCCAGGCCTCGCTCGCACGGTATCCGGCGCGGGCCTTATCCCTTCTGGGACTCGCGGAAGCCGCGACGCGCTCCGGTGACCACACTACGGCGAAGGAGGCAGAAACGCATCTGCGGACCATCTGGGACGACGCGGAGCC
>NZ_DAXETW010000144.1:0-18119 GCF_051155795.1 Longibacter sp. | reverse complement strand
CGCCAGGCGATCTCTTCCGGACAGCTAACCTTCAGCCCCTGCCGCGCCTCGATCGTCTGCACAAAGTTCGACGCCTGAAGAAGCGATGCGTGCGTTCCCGTGTCGAGCCAGGCAAACCCGCGTCCCATCGTTTTGACGCTCAACGTCTCCTCCGAAAGATACCGGGCGTTCACATCCGTGATTTCAAGCTCTCCGCGAGCGGAGGGTGTCAGCGAACGTGCGATATCAACCACCTCGTTATCGTAGAAATATAAACCCGTCACGGCGTACTTCGACGCGGGGTTGTCCGGCTTTTCCTGAATGCTCGTGGCCTTGCCGTTTTCGTCAAAGTCGACGACACCGTAGCGCTCCGGGTTCTGCACGTAGTAGGCGAAAACGGTTGCGCCATCCTCGGGGCGAGCCGCATCCTGGAGGAGGTCCTGCAGACCGCTCCCGTAAAACAAATTATCCCCGAGAATCAACGCCACCGAGTCCTCCCCGATGAAGTCGGCACCCAGCAGAAACGCCTCAGCGATGCCGCGCGGTTCGTCCTGCACGGCATAGGTGAGATTCATGCCCCACTGGCTCCCATCCCCGAGCAGTCCCTCGAATCGAGACGTATCCCGCGGAGTCGAGATCAGCAGGACGTCCCGAATCCCCGCCAGCATGAGCGTCGAAAGCGGGTAGTAGACCATCGGCTTGTCGTACACCGGCAAAAGCTGCTTGCTGACCGCCTGGGTGGCGGGATACAGACGCGTGCCGGCACCTCCGGCGAGGACAATTCCCTTTCGAGCCATGAACAAATGCTCTGAATCCGTAGAGAGACGTGTACGATGAAGCCGCGCGTGCTCACGGCGCTTGCATTAGCGATCGGCCTGCAGGAGCGGTTTTCGAACATCGGACAGTTGACGGCTCCATGACGGCGGCCGGAGACCGAACGTCTGCGTGAGCTTCGAGGGGTCGAGCACGCTGTACGCCGGGCGTGGTGCAGGTCGGGGAAACGCCGACGTGTCGACCGGCTCGATCTCAACGTCTACATCGAACACGCGAAAGATGGCCCGGGCGAACCCGTACCAGCTCGTCTGCCCGCGGGATACGGCGTGGTAGAGTCCCGATGTATCCTCGTAGCGCTCGCTCTGAGCGGCCGTTCGAAGAACGTCGCGCGTCGCCTCGGCAAGCCAGAGGGCGGATGTCGGACATCCAAACTGATCGTCTACCACCTGGACCTGCTCCCGCTCCCGCCCGAGACGAAGCATCGTCCGCAGGAAGTTCTTACCTGTAGGACTGTACAGCCAGCTCGTCCGAAGAATCCACGTCGGTGCCGACGCCGATTGGACGCGCTGCTCTCCTTCCAGCTTGGTTCTTCCGTAGACGGAGGCCGGTGCCGTCTGCGACTCCTCCGTGTACGGGCGGTCGGCGCGTCCGTCGAAGACGTAGTCCGTCGAGAAATGGACCATGCCCGCCCCGACGCGCGCCGCCTCTTCGGCCAGCACACCGGGCGCCACGGCATTTACGAGGTGTGCCGTCTGTTCGTCAGATTCCGCGCCGTCTACGTCTGTATATGCCGCGGCGTTTACGATCATCCACGGCTGGGCCTCTCGAACCACGGTGCGAAGCGACTCCGGACGCGTGAAGTCTGCGTCGGATCGGTCAGGGACCGTAACGGTGCCGACCTCCGCCAACGTAGACGTGAGGATTCGGCCCAGTTGTCCGGTTCCGCCAAATAGCAAGATCGTGGACGAGGTCACAGGAATTGGGATGGAGCGAAAATTGACAACGATCGCCGATGGAGGCGTTCGGACTACACGATTGAACGGACGCGAGGAAGCCGGTCCCGGTCGACGTCGCGAAGGCGAGGCGCGGCCGCATCTTTCTCCGAGACGACGGGATCATCGACCGGCCAGTCGATGCCGAGATCGGGATCATTCCAGTGGATCGTCAACTCTGCCTCCGGCGCGTAGACATCCGTACACTTGTACGCGAACGTGGCGGGCCCGTCCGTCACCACAAAGCCATGCGCGAACCCCTCTGGCACGAACAACTGGTGGGACCACGCCTGCAGGGTCGTGCCGATCCACTCACCGAAAGTATCGGAGTTAGGCCGCACATCTACGACGACGTCGTACACCGTTCCCGAAAGTACGTAAACGAGCTTCCCCTGTGGATGAGGATGCTGAAGATGAAGCCCCCGCAAGACGCCTGTTTCCGACCGCGACACGTTGTCCTGAACGAACGTCACGTCGATGCCCATCTCCGCATACCGATCTGCGTGAAACGTTTCCATAAATCCGCCGCGGTCGTCCTCGTAGATATCGGTTTGGATCCGGAGGACACCGGGAAGGGCGGTCGTCTCAACGTTCATCACGTACGTTCGGAGGCAAGGATTCAAGGGGGCGAGATTGAGCGTGCAGAACGACCGCACCCGCCGGATGGTCCGAGGACGGGACGACCGGCTTACAGAAACCGCCGGACGACGGGGCGAGCCGCCTCGACCATCGACCGGGCGATTCGCCGATGCGGAGGGACGCGGTACCCGGTGAGTTCGTAGCCAAGGGCCTGCAGCACGTCTCCAGCGATTTCTTCAACGTCTGCGATGTCCGTCCGCGCAGCTTCACGACGCCAGGACTGCGCACGGGTTGCATCCACCGGGCGACGGGTGTTCGCGTACAGGTCGGCGTGGCCATCCGGAAGGTCAGTTTGGTCTGCCTCTTGGAAATCCAACATGGCGGCACGATCGTCGACGTGGGTCTCACGGCATATCCTCTCCAGCGTCGCTCCGGGTTTTGTAACAAGGTCCTCGAAGGCGAGCTCAACGTATCGACCATGCAGGCCCGCCGCGCCGGCTTGTCGGGCAGCGGAAACGGCATCCCGCCATCGCTTCGCCGCCTCCCTCACGGTCGCATGCCACCCTGCGGCCACCAGGCTACGGGCGACGTCTCGGCCGTCTCGGATGATATGAACGAAGATAGCCTCCGGAAACATCTCCCCAAGCCGCGGGAGGTGGTGGACGTAGGCCGGCGTCTTATCGCCCCAGCGCGGCGCGTCCAGTGCATCGGCCGCCGTTCTGTACAGGAGCCGACAGGCCTCGGTGTAGGTAACCGGTGCCGCTTCCTTCAGCGCCGCTTCGACGACTTCAATGTCTACGGAAAACGGTGTCCATCCCGTCGTTTTCGTTGTAGCCGGAAAGCGCTGAATATCCCTGAGAAAAGACCATCGTTGTCTGGCTGTATCGAACGAGCCGTACTCCCGTGCGCGCTCGGCGAGCACCGGCACGAAGCCCGTTTCGTGAAACAGGTGCAGATCCGGCGACTGCATCAGCATCTGCCGGAGCAGCGTTGTCCCGGATCGGTCGCAGCCGACCAGAAAAACCGGCGCGTCGTCGCCAGGCAGATCGTGCGAAGGCGTCATCGGTCGGGAAAGGCGTAGGACGTCACGAGGCGAAAGGTATGCTTCAAAAACAAAGGCCCGCCCGGAAGAAGCCAGAGCACGCCGATGTAGCTTATGACGAAGGCGGACGCATTTACCGCGAGTCCTGGCAGCGACTCCTCCCACGCCGCTCCGCCGAAGGCCTGACTGACCAGTATAACGACTACCGCGGACAGGGTCGAAGCCATCAGCGGTCGCCATATCGACCGCCACACGTCCATCAGTGTGAGCGGAGAGGCCGCAAAACAATACTGAAGCCCGGGAAGGAGAATCAACCAGGTGGCGGCTGCATAGGCTGCCGCGACCCCGTGCACGCCCCATGGGATTCCGACAACAAAGCTTATCGTGATAAACGCGCTGTAGATCACGCCCCAGCGAAACCACCGGCGCGTTTCTCCGAGAGCCGTGTATGACCAGCCGGTGACCACGTTGAAACTCTGGGCCAGCGCAGCGACGGCCAGAATGCGGTAAATGGGTACTACGGCTTCCCAGCCGGGCCCGAGAAGGACAGCCACGACACGATCGGCGTCGGCAAACGTGAACGTGATGATCGGCATGCTGATGAAGACGAGTCTGGATAATGCTGACCGAACGTAGCGGCGGAACGCCTCTCCGTCATCCTGAAGGCGGCTGAGCGCGGGAATGACGACGTTGCTCACGGGCCGTCGGATGAGGCGAATGGGCGCGAGGAGGAGTTTGTACGCGTTGGAGTAGAACCCGAGTGCCTGCGCCCCGAGCACCCTCCCGATGAGGATGTCGTCGGCGTTTCGAGCAGCGTAGTTTACCAGATGAAACCCCGTCAGATCACCGCCGAACCGGAGGAGGTCACCAACTCCCTCCGCCCATGCCGGGCGGCTCGGAGTCCACTGGACGACCCAGAACGTGAATGCGGTTGCGGTCGCCTCCATTATCAGATACTGAATCACAAGCGCCCAGTATCCCGCGCCGAGGAACGCGGCAGTAACAGCAGCGACGACAGCAACCACATGGGCGGCCACTTCCACGCGCACAATCACACGAAACGCCATTCTCCGCTTCAGCAACGCCTGGGGCTGGACGCGTGTGGCGCTGATCAGCAGTCCACCGGAAAGACCGAGCACGACGCCGACCAGCCGAGGATCGTCGTAGAACCACGCTAATCCCGGAGCGGCGACCGCGCAGATAACGGTGGCCAGTACGCCCACACCGACATTTACCCAGAAGAGCGTGTTGACCTGCGCGTCGGAGATCTCTGGCCGCTGAATGGTGGCGTCCGAAAGCCCGAGGTCACGAAATAGAGTCAGAAACGATGTGACGACGACGGCCATCGCCATCAGGCCGAAGTCCTCCGGCTGAAGAAGGCGCGCCAGCATCAGAAGCGCCCCGAACCGAAGCACGAAGATGGCGGCCTGACCGGAGAGGCTTGCCAGTCCCCCTGCGACTGACTGTTCTTTCAGCTCGGAGCGCGACACCGGCTCACCGGTCTCCGATGATGTCCGGTGGTCGTGCTCGGGCGGTGGAGGCATGAAATCGAGGGGCGATCCGCGAGCCGCGAGAGTGCGTATCCGTTACACGTCCTCGGACGACATCGTCCGATAGAGGCGCATAAGTCGATTCGTTTCGTACGTCAGGTTGAACTCATCTTCGACCTTGACACGGCCCGCCCGTGCGATTCGGGTGATGTCTGCCTGGGAAGCCCGGCAAAGCGTCATGATTCGGTCAGCGACATCGCCCGGTGCTCCCTCGGGGGCGAGGAGATGCTGATTCTGATCGGGTACCATTTCAGGAATCCCCGCGTGACGGGTTGAAACGACGGGCAAGCCGACGGCCTGTGCTTCGACCAGCACCGTGGGGGTGCCCTCCCGATCCCCGCCGGGTGCCACCTTGCTACAGAGCACGAACGCGTCGGACGCATCCAGATGCCTGCGCACGTCGTCTGATCGCTGCCAGCCCGTGAGTTCGACGGTCCCCGACAGGTCGAGATCCTCGATCGTTCGTTCGATACGAGGGCGCAGCGGCCCGTCTCCGACGAGTCGGAGTGCCAGATCCGGGACCTCTGATCGCGCCTGCGCTACCGCCTGAAGCAGGTCGATATGCCCTTTTTTCGGCGTCATCCGGGCGACGCACAGCAGATCGCGCACCGGCCAGCTCGGATCGCGGTATCGGTACGTATCCAGATCTCGCGCAAGATGCACGACCCGGACGTTCTGTTCCGGAGCCCCGAGCGCGACAAGCCGGTCCTTCATGTCTTCAGAGAGCGCCTGAAACAGGTCGCCCTGGTCCCAGAGATCGGCGTACTTACTTCGCCAGAACCGATCTTCTGCTCGCTCAGAGGCATCGAATCCGTAGAAACTCGTCAGCAGGGGTAGGTCTTTCGACGCTGCGACGGGCGCAGCGAACACGCCCATCGGCCCGAAATGAGCATGCAGAACATCGGGCTGCAGGCGGTCAATCAGTAACGCGAGTTTTCCGCGCAGATCCGGCCATGTGTATGTGTCGCGGTGACGGATGCCGACGGCGGCCCCCACCCGGCCGAGAAAGCGCCCAGGATGCCAGATGGGCCGTAGTGGCAAAGTATGGACCTCCTCGAACGGTCGATCTTCTACGTCGGTGCGATCCAACGTCGCAACATGCACATCCAGCCCCGCCGACCGTTGCGCCTTGAGCGTCGCATAGACGAAAGTCTCGGACGGTGCTGAGAACCGGGCGATGACGTGAAGGACGCGAAGGCTCATGACGTGTCCCCGGCCTGTAAACGAGCATCTGCTGTAGCGTTCAGATCGCCCAGCCGCGTTCGTCGCAACCGTCGCAACGCGTTACGGAGTCGCCGAAACGTCCGGACGCCACACCACGAGGCGAGCCATTTGAGCCACCATCTCACGCAACGTGGATTCTCGCGTACTGCCCTACCAAAATACCGCCGTGCCGCCTTGACATCCGGTTCCCGCATGCAGACATCGCCCAGCCGGTGGAAGAGATGTCCCTCCCCGCCAGCGGCACGGATGAACACGCGGTGCTTGTTCAAGAGGGCCTCATGACCCTCACGGACACGGTCCGGGCGTGCTGTGATCCGGCGTCCCGCATATCCTGCGGTATACGTCACGAGCTTCTCGTCGATGCAGTGAAAGGAGGTGCACTGGGCACAGCGAATCCAGAGGTCCCAGTCCTGGCAACTCGACAGACTCTCATCCAGCGGACCGACCCTCCGAAGCACGTCGGCTCGAACGCTGGCTGTCGAAAAGGTGCCGACCACGTTGCGGCGGCCCAGCGCAACCGATACCGGTTCTCTCACACAGGACTGGTACGGACTGGTGTCGTCGATCGACCCGTCTGTTCTCACGATCTCGAACGCGGAGTAAATCACGCCGGCGCGATCCCCGATCGCCTGGATGGCTTCCGCGTGTCTGGCCAGCCGGTTCCGATGCCAGACGTCATCGGAGTCGAGAAATGAGACCCATGAGCCGCTGGCAGCTTCGATACCCGTGTTGCGCGCAGCATTTGCTCCCCGATTGGTGTCGTGCCGGAGAACACGCGTTGGAACGCTCGCCTCCGCCGTCGCCTTATGCACGGCCGCCTCGACCGCGTCCGTGGAGCCGTCATCCACGACGAGAATCTCCACCGGAAGCCACGTCTGCGCCAGCACGCTACGGAGGGCTCGACCAACGACGTGCGCCCGCTGATACACCGGGATCACCACGCTGAATCGGGGCGGTGCCTGTCCCATAAGTCCCACCTTGTCTGGCAGAATCGGCCTCAAGCGATCACGAGAGCCAGCGACGATTACGCCCCCGTGCCAAGCCGCGACAGATCGTATCCGCTTTCGAGCACTTCATCCACCCAGTCGAGGTGCTCGATGTACCATTCGACGGTCTGACGAATCCCCGCTTCGAACGATGTGGTGGGCGTCCAGCCCAGATCGTTTTCGATCTTTGAGCAATCGATGGCGTAGCGCCAGTCGTGCCCCGGTCGATCTGTGACAAAGGAAATCAGCGACCGGTAGCTATCGTCTCCGCGCGGACGCAGTTCATCGAGCACGTCGCAGACCGTGTGTACGACCTCAATGTTCTGGCGCTCCGCCCTGCCTCCGACGTTGTACGTTTCTCCGGTCTCTCCTTCTTCAAGGACGGTTCGGAGGGCCGTCGCGTGGTCGTCGACATAGAGCCAGTCGCGCACGTTTTCCCCCGTGCCGTACACGGGAATCGGGTCGCCGGCCAGCGCCTTGAGGATAATCACCGGGATGAGCTTCTCGGGATACTGATACGGCCCGTAGTTATTCGAGCAGTTCGTGACCAGGACCGGTAGGCCGTAGGTTCGATGCCACGCTCGCGCCAGGTGGTCCGCGGAGGCTTTACTGGCCGAGTACGGCGAGCTCGGGTCGTAAGGTGTCGTTTCATGAAACGCCCCCTCATCGCCGAGCTCTCCATACACTTCATCGGTGGAGACGTGTAGAAACCGGAAGGAGTCGCTGTCCTCGGCGTCCCTCGCACGCCAGTGATGACGCGCTACCTCCAGAAGGGTGTACGTGCCGAGAATGTTGGTTTCGATAAACGCCGCGGGGCCGTCGATAGACCGGTCCACGTGCGACTCGGCCGCGAGGTGCATCACCGCTCGCGGTTCAAACTGCTCGAACACGTCATTCATCGCCGCGGAATCTGCAATGTCCTCCACGACCAGATGGTGCCGCGGGTTGTTCAAGACCGACGCCAGATTGGCACGGTGGCCCGCATACGTCAGGCGATCCACCGTGACGACCTCCGCGTCCGTCTCACGAATAAGCTGCCGCACCACAGCAGACCCGATGAATCCCGCGCCGCCGGTAACGAGAATGGTGTCAGACATGGTACCGTCGTGATATCGTTGGAGAAATGGGTCGGCACAGCACAGCCCGGACGACCGCGCAGGAGGCGGGTCCGGGCTGTCGGGAAGAACGAACGGCACCTACTCGATAATGCCGCGCTCCAGCAGCGCCTCAACGAGCTGGTCGACGCAGGCGTCCACGTCATCGGTGTCGCTGTGGACGACCACCTCGGGCGACGCCGGCTCTTCGTAAGGAGCGGAGATGCCGGTAAAGTTGGCGATTTCGCCACGCTCAGCTTTTTCGTAGAGTCCCTTCGGGTCACGCTCCTTGCAGACCTCAATGTCGCAGTCCACGTGGACCTCGAAGAACCGATCGTCGGGAAGAAGGTCTCGGACACCGTCCCGGTCCTCCTGATACGGCGAGACGAACGTACACAGAGTGATATTTCCCTGTTCGAAGAACAAACGCGCCACTTCGCCCACGCGTCGGATGTTCTCTTTCCGGTCTCGTGCAGAAAAGCCCAGGTCGCCGGAGAGGCCGTGCCGGACGTTGTCGCCATCGAGCATCATCGTCTGGCATCCACGATCGTAGAGGCGACGCTCCAGCTCTTTTGCAATGGTCGACTTTCCGGAACCCGAAAGGCCGGTGAGCCACATGACCGCCGCCTGGTGCCCATTCCGGAATTCACGTTCCTCCCGTGGGACGTTCAGGTCTTCCCAGACGACGTTCGGCGACGCGGCCCGCTCGGTGCCGGTCTCGGCCTCCGTGCCATACGGCGCGACGTTTTCGGCCACGCCACGGATCATTCCGGCGCCCACCGTCGCGTTCGTGTCGGGATCGATCAGGATAAACGCCCCGGTCGCGCGGTTCACCTTATAGGCGTCGATGAACAGCGGATCCGCGGTTTCCAGCTCGACGCGCCCGATCTCGTTCAGGTCGAACGTAGAGGCCTCCTCCCGATGAAGCGAGTTGACATTCATCCGGTAAACGACTTTCGAAACGTACGCCTGCGTCCGCCGCGTGGTGTGCTGAATGATGTACGGGCGATCCGTCCGCATCGCCTCTCGGTCCATCCAGCAGAGGTCGGCGTCGATCGACCGCGTCACTTCCGGACGGTTCCGGGCGCGAACGATCATCGACCCCCGGCTGACATCGATCTCGTCGTCCAACGTCATGACGATCGACTCGCCCGGTCCCGCTTCCTCCTGGTCTCCGTCCAGCGTCACGATCTCGTCCACGGTGGTCGACCGCTCGGACGGCAGAACGATCACTTCTTCCCCGGGACGAATCTTGCCCGACGATATCTGCCCGGCGTACCCTCGGAAGTCCTGGTTCGGACGGATGACGTGCTGCACCGGGTAGCGGAAATCGACCTGGTTGCGATCGCTCTGCGTCTTGACCGTTTCCAGCTTGTGCAGGAGCGTGCTCCCCTTGTACCACGGCGTATTCTCCGACGAGTCCACCACGTTGTCCCCCTTTAGCGCAGAGATGGGGATGAACGTGATGTCATCCATATCGAGCTGCTCGGCGAACTGCCGGTACTCGGCCTGGATCTCGCGAAACACGTCCTCGTCGTAGTCGACAAGGTCCATTTTGTTGACCGCCACGATCATGTGCGGAATCTGGAGCAGCGACGCGATGAATCCGTGGCGCCGGCTCTGCTGCAACACGCCGTTCGTCGCATCGATGAGCACGACGGCCAGCTCCGCCGTCGAGGCACCCGTCACCATGTTGCGGGTGTACTGCTCGTGGCCCGGCGTGTCGGCGATGATGAACTTGCGCTTCGGCGTCGCGAAATAGCGGTACGCGACGTCAATCGTGATCCCCTGCTCTCGCTCGGCCCGGAGACCATCCGTCAGGAGCGCGAGCTCGAGATCTTCGTCGTCGCGCTGGGTGTTGCGCTCGATCTCTTCCAGCTTCTCCTCGAAGATCTGCTGGGTGTCGTACATGAGCCGGCCAATGAGCGTGCTCTTGCCGTCATCAACACTACCGGCGGTTGTAAATCGAAGAACGTCCATTTATTCGAATGCGAAGTTTGAAGTGCGAAAGGCGAAAGGCTGAGGCGAGAGGATCGAATGAGATGGCCACCAACAAATGCGTTCCCGGACGGGCCATCCCATTTCGAATTTAGAATTTCGACCTTCGCATTAGAAATACCCCTGTCGTTTACGGTCTTCCATCGCCGCCTCGGACCGCTTGTCGTCCGCGCGGGCACCTCGTTCTGCACGCTGGGCGGTTGCCACCTCTTCGACGACTTCTTCCAGCGAGGTCGCCGTGGATTCGACCGCGCCGGTGCACGTCATGTCGCCGATCGTCCGGAAACGCACCATCTTCTCGACATACGCTTCGCCGCTTTGAAGCTCGATATACGGCGACTTCGAGAGAAGCACGCCTTCCCGTTCCACCACGTCCCGCTTGTGCGCGAGATAGAGGCTCGGGATCTCCAGATCCTGCTGGAGGATGTACTGCCAAACGTCTAGCTCCGTCCAGTTTGAGAGCGGAAAGGCCCTGAAATGCTCGCCCTTCTCGCTACGCCCGTTGTACAGGTTCCAGAGCTCGGGACGTTGATTTTTGGGGTCCCACTGGCCGAACCGATCGCGATGAGAAAAGAACCGCTCTTTCGCGCGGGCCTTCTCCTCGTCACGCCGGGCACCGCCGAGGGCGACGTCGAAGCCGTAATCCTTGATGGCTTCCAGAAGCGTCGGGATCTGCGCCTTGTTGCGACTCGGCGTCACACCGCCCTCTTCTTTCGCAAGCCCCTTCTCGATCGTTTCTTCGACGCTCCGAACAATGAGCTCCACGCCCAGCCGGTCCACGAGATCGTCCCGAAAACGGATCGTTTCCGGGAAGTTGTGACCGGTATCAACGTGCAAAAGCGGGAACGGAATCGGTCCCGGGTGAAAGGCCTTCTTGGCGAGGTGAACCATCAGGAGGGAGTCTTTCCCGCCCGAGAACATGAGAACGGGCCGCTCGAACTGAGCCGCCGCTTCACGCATCAGATGGACGGCCTCAGATTCCAGCCAGGCCAGGTGCTTCGAGGTATCGTTCGAAAAAACCATGGGTCGTAGTATTCGGAAAAAGCAAAGCGTCCACACAGACGTCGGTCCCATGCGACACGGATCGCTCGTCGCGTACCGAGGACGGTGGAACCGGAAATATCGATAGGTAAGGACCGGAGACGCACTAAGCTTCCACTTGAGACAGGCCCATTTCCTCACGGAAATAGTCGAGCGTCCGTTTCAGTCCATCCGTTCGGTCGACGGAGGGAGACCAGCCGAGCACCTCTTGAGCACGAGTGATGTCCGGCTGACGAACCTGCGGGTCGTCTTTCGGAAGCGGCTCGTACGTGATCGAGCTATCGGAACCCGTGAGGTCGATGATTTCCTCAGCGAATTCCTTAATCGTGATCTCGTCCGGGTTTCCGACGTTGACGGGATCTGCTTCGTCGCTCATCAGGAGGCGGAAGATACCATCCACGAGATCGTCAACGTAGCAAAAGCTTCGCGTCTGGCTGCCGTCGCCGTAGACGGTGAGCGGCTCGCCGTTCAAGGCCTGCGACATGAAGGTCGGAAGAGCACGACCATCATCGATTCGCATTCGTGGGCCGTACGTATTAAAAATCCGGACGATGCGCGTTTCCACGCCGTGATAGCGATTATATGCCATCGTCATCGCTTCGGCGAACCGCTTGGCCTCATCGTAGACGCCGCGCGGCCCGATGGGATTCACGTTTCCCCAGTAGTCCTCCTTCTGAGGATGAATCTCCGGATCCCCGTAGACCTCGCTCGTTGAGGCGAGGAGGAGGCGCGCATTCTTCGCCTTGGCAAGACCAAGCGCCTTGTGCGTGCCGAGAGCACCGACTTTCAGGGTCTGAATCGGAAGCTCCAGATAGTCGATCGGAGAGGCCGGGCTCGCAAAGTGGAGCACGTAGTCCAGTTCGCCGCCGACGTGGATAAAGTCCGTCACGTCGTGCTTGACGAAGCGGAAGGAATCGCTGCCGAGCTCGAACAGGTGTTCTACATTTTTTGTATCGCCGGTAATCAGGTTATCCATGCAGATAACCTCGTGACCCTCGTCGATGAACCGATCACAGAGGTGCGACCCGAGGAAGCCTGCGCCTCCTGTTATTAGTGTGCGAGGCATAGTCAGGGAGTCTGTTGAAGAGCGAGGGCAAAGGAAGAGATCATCCGACACCGACCGCCGAGGGCATTTATCCGCGGCGGCCGGTATCGTTTACGAACTACGCCTGCCCGTTCTCCGACAGGGCGGCTTCGATCGCTTCCACATCTTCCTGCGGGGCGACGTGCGGCCGGCCGATGCTGAAGTAGTCGAAGCCCATTTCCGCCATTCGCGACGGCTCGTACAGGTTTCTCCCGTCGAAGACGACCGGATCCTTCAGCGCCTCACGCACCCGGTTGAGGTCGGGGCGGCGGAACTCGTGCCACTCGGTGCAGATCACGAGGGCGTCGGCCTCCTCGAGAGGAGCGTACATGTCCTCTGTGTAGCCGATGCGGTCGCCAAAGTTGACTTTCGTGGTTTCGATGGCTTCCGGATCGAAGGCCACGATGTCGGCGCCGCGCTCGAGCAGTCCTTCGATGATGACGTGGGACGGTGCTTCGCGCACATCGTCCGTGTTGGGCTTAAATGCAAGCCCCCACATGGCGATCTTCTTCCCTTCGAGGTCGCCGTCGAAGTAGGCGTCGAGGCGGTGGACCATCAGCTCCCGCTGCTGGTCGTTCACCTTGAGGACGGAATCCAGGATCTGGAATTCGTATCCGTTCTGGCGGCCGGTTCGGTGGAGCGCCTGCACATCTTTCGGGAAGCAGCTTCCGCCGAACCCGATGCCAGCATACAGGAAGTGGCGGCCAATCCGATGGTCTTTGCTGATGCCGAGGCGAACCTTGTCCACGTCTGCGCCGACGCGTTCGCAAAGGTTCGCGATCTCGTTCATAAAGGAGATCCGGGTCGCCAGAATCGAGTTTGCGGTGTACTTGATCATCTCTGCCGACCGCTCGTCGACGACGAGGATCGGGTTCCCCTGGCGAACGAACGGCTCGTAGAGGCGCGTCATCTTGTCGGCAGCTTTCTCGCTGGACGTGCCGATGACCACGCGGTCCGGCTTCATGAAGTCGTCCACCGCTGCGCCCTCGCGGAGGAATTCCGGATTGGACACGACATCGTACTGCTCGCCGACGGTCAGACCGCGGTCGCTCATCGTTTCAGACACGCGATCGGCCGTCCCAACCGGGACCGTGCTCTTGTTCACAACGATCTTGTACCCGGGGTCGTCTTCTTCGATCAGCAGATCCGCAACGGTGCCGGCGGCCTGGAGCACGTAACTCAGGTCAGCGGATCCGTCTTCCCCGGGCGGTGTGGGCAGGGCCAGGAAAATGACGTCTGCATCCAGGACCGCGTCGTCATACGAGGTCGTAAATGTGAGACGCCCTTCCTTGCGGTTCCGGGCGAAGTAATGCTCGAGGTCCGGCTCGTAAATCGGGAGCCTGCCGCCCCGAAGCATGTCTACCTTGTCCTCGTCGATGTCAACACAGGTCACCTGATTGCCCATCTCGGCGAAACAGGTTCCAGATACGAGACCGACGTAACCGGTCCCGATGATGGCGATATTCATAAAATGGATGGTGCGATCACACTTGAAGGGATACGAAATAACGCGCGGAAACGAGAAACGAAGAGATGCACTCGTTCCCGGTAGACCGATCTCCGAGATGGGCTGAAACGGGCTCGGCTCATACGGAGCTGAACCTACAACGTCAGCCGGGAGGGCCTGCAAACCTACGGGAGAGCCGGACCGGTACACCCGGCGCAACAGGCATCATCCTCTAATCCCGTGAGACTGAAAACGTGTCATCCACAACTGCGGTTCATATAGGGCCGTGCCGTACAGGACCGTGACGGGGTGCGACACCGGTCCCGGAAAATGACAAAAGGTGGAGTCAAGCATACCGGGCTGAGGTTTGGTCGATGTCACCCCATACGGTCGGTGTAACGTGGGAATAAAGGTGCGCAAAAGCAATGCGAATGATGCGGTGCCGGCGCGTCCGAGGCAGCCGAAACGCCCGAATCGGCCGGATTCCGGTCTTTTTCGCACGGGCTTCGCTGCATCCCAACACACCGTCTACACGCTTACTGGCACAAACCGGATGCCGTAACGCCTGAATACCCCCTAACAGAACAGGAACACCGTAATATTTCGCTTTATCTTGGGTCTTTGTACGTTCCCCCTGCGCGCACGCTTCCCCTTCCACCTACCCATTACGTTCTTCCTCGCTGCCCTCCCTTGCCGTGAGCGACCCTTTACCAACCGATACGGAACCGATCCCGCTCTCGCAACCTGACATCTCCGACCTTGAGCGGACATACGTGTCGGATGTGCTGAATTCGACGCGCCTCTCGTTCGGCCCGTTTCTCGAACGATTCGAGGCAAAGATGGCCGAGCGGTGCGGTACAAAGCACGCCGTTGCCGTCAGCAGCGGCACCGCGGCGCTTCACTGCATCGTTCGCAGCCTACCGCTAAGCGCCGGGGACGAGGTGCTGACCACGCCGTACAGTTTCGTCGCGTCTTCCAACGCGCTTCTGTTTGAAAACGTCGATCCCGTCTTTGTGGACATCGACCCGGCCACCTACAACGTGGACGTCGAAAAACTCGAGCGTGCCATCACACCCCGCACGCAGGGTATCCTTGCCGTAGACGTATTCGGCACCCCGGCCGACTGGCCCGGCCTGACCGCTCTTGGAGAGAAACACGACCTCGTACTGATTGACGATGCGTGCGAAGCGCTCGGCGCCGGGATTCAGGACCGTCCGATCGGGACCTGGGGGGATGCGGCGTCGTTCGGCTTTTACCCCAACAAGCAGATTACGACGGGGGAAGGCGGCTGCATCACGACAAACGATGCGGACTTGGCGGACCTCTGCCGTTCCCTGCGCAATCAAGGCCGGGCGACGTCAACTCGAATGGAGCACGTTCGGCTCGGCTTTAACTACCGGATGAGCGAGATGCAGGCGGCCGTCGGCTGCGCGCAACTGGAACGGCTGGATGATCTTCTGGGGCGCCGTTCTAACGCCGCCGAGGCGTATCACGAAGCGCTGGCCCCGCTCAGCGACATGCTTCATCGCCCGAAAGCGGCCCCTGCCGGCACGCGGAGTTGGTTCGTCTACGTCGTGCGCCTGCCGGACGATGCCCCTCCCAGTGCCCGCGACCGAGTCGTTCAACACTTGAACGACCGCGGCATCGGCAGCGCGCCGTACTTTCCCAGCATTCATCTTCAACCGTTCTACAGGGAACAGTTTGGCTACAATCCCGGGAGGTTGCCAGTCACGGAGCGCGTCGCAGAGCGAACGCTCGCCCTCCCCTTTTTCGCCGGCATCACGCACCAGCAGATTGACCGTGTCGCAAACGTTCTATCGAACCAGCTCCCCGACCTTCTACGTGACTGACGTGCCCACAAGCGAGGCTGCTACACGACGCGTGAAACGCATCGCTGATATCATTGGAGGCGGAGTCGCCCTTCTCGCCCTGGCGCCTGTGTTCGCCGCGGTCGCGGCCGCCATTCTGCTGGACGACGGTCGACCGGTCTTCTTCACACAGACTCGCGTCGGGCGCGACGGAGCCCGTTTTCGGATTTGGAAATTCCGAACGCTTCCGCCGGCTGCGCGGACGCGTGCGAAGGCCGATGATGAGCGTGGAGTCGGCGAGGAAGGTCGATCCGTGCATGCCAGGAAGATGCCCGCTCGCGTTGCTACGCGGGTGGGTGCCGTGCTTCGGGCATGGTCTCTCGACGAACTTCCGCAATTATGGAACGTCCTTCGCGGAGATATGAGTCTGATCGGTCCGCGCCCCACGATCCCGGAACAGGTCGCGCGCTACGGCGAATATGAACGGACCCGTCTCCGCGTGCGTCCGGGGATCACCGGTTGGGCGCAGATCCAGGGGCGCAATCTTCTATCCTGGCCGGAGCGCATCGATCTGGATGTCTGGTACGTGGAAAATTGGTCTCTTGGGCTGGACCTGTGCATTCTTCTCCGGACGCCTGCTGTCGTTCTCTCCGGACACGGCGTGAACGGTCGTGAGGGTAGGAACCCGGACTTCCCGGCGCACGACGCTCAAGACACGTCGCGCACTTCCTCACCGCCATCCTCTTTCCGTTGAGCCCCCGTTCGAACAAGCGCAAGAACGCCCGTCTCTCTAGCCGATTGGTGCCGGTGGTTTCAGCCGCGAGGTCGGCGCGGCCGACGGACGGCCCGGCGGCCGCGCCGAGTCCCTTCGTCTTACTGTTTCCTGTTTCGCGCGCTCGTCTTTGCCGCGCCCTCTACGACCTCCGATGACCTACAGGTTTTTATCGCCGTCCGACGAACTCTGGACGCAGTGTCTCGCGACGATCCGGTCGGATATTTATCATGAGCCGTCGTATGTGAAGGCGGCAGCGGAGCATCAGGAGGGCAAAGCAATGACATTTTACGCCGAGAACGAAGACGGGGGCTTCATCGCACCACTCCTGAGCCGTCAGATCCCCGACCACGAGCGAATCGATGTCACGACGCCGTACGGGTACCCGGCACCGATCTGGTCCGCATCAAACCCAGAGGCCCACTGGCAGGCCTTCGCACAGGCCCTTCAGGAAGCCGGCGTCGTGTCTGCGTTTCTACGACTCCACCCACTCCTTCCCCTCCCGGACACGTCTCACCTGCAGCATTTTTCCGGTCACTCTCTCGTCGAACATGGACCGACGGTCTGGCTCCGTCGCGGCGTCGACAGCAAAACGCGCTGGGCAGACACGCGGTCAGATCACCGGAGCGACATTCGACGCCTGCAGCGGGAGGGGTACCATGTCACCCGGCACGCGACCGCGGATGCCGATACCTTCCGTGCGTTCCGCACCATGTACGTAGAAACGATGGATCGGGTAGGAGCCGAGCCATTCTATTACTTCAGCGATGCCTATTTTCGGCGCTGGCAGACGGACCTGTCCGAGCATGGCGAGATTGCCATCGTACGGGATGCCGGGGGAAATCCGGCAGCAGCCGGCCTGTTCACGCGCAGCGATCGATGGATGCAATATCACCTTTCGGGGACAGCCAGTGCCCACAGGCATCTGGCTCCAGCTAAACTGATGCTACACCAGATGGCACTGAGCACGCATCCGCCAGATTGCGCAGGCGACCCGCCCATCCTTCACCTCGGCGGAGGACTCGGCGCCGCACGCGACTCGCTATTCGAGTTCAAAGCCGGCTTTTCATCGGAGCGTGCCACCTTTCACTCGCTTCGACTGATCTGTGACGAAGCCGCCTACAACGATCTGACTCCGGATACAGCGGACAGACCCACTCAGCCATCGGACGACTACTTCCCCGCGTATCGCCGACCGGCCTGAAGCAAGCGACGGATCGGTTTCGTTCTGCCCATCAGACACTTGCTCGTCGTGGCCCACATCGTCTGCCTTATCCAGCACTACCACACCCCGGACTGCGCAACGGCGGCCCGGCCGTACTCACTGATCCAGCGCCTCAGCATGAACCATGAGGTCACGCTCATTACGACCGACGCGTGGCGGTCCCGTCGGCACACTCGACGGTTCGACTGGGTGCCGCCGAACGTTCAGCTCATCGAATATCCCGTCCCCTATCGCAACGCGATGGGTCCGGGACGCCGCGTTCTGGCCTTCGCACGCTTCGCAGCGCTTGCAATGGTAGACGGGGTCCTCGCGCGGCGTCCAGAAGTCGTTTTCGCCACATCGACCCCCCTGTCAACCGGGCTGGCCGGCGCACTCGTCGCCCGCTGGCATGGCGTGCCGTGGGTGTTTGAAGTCCGCGACCTCTGGCCCGACTTTCCGATCCAGATGGGCGCGGTTCCATTCATGCCGGCCCGCACCGTCCTATACCGCCTGGAGCGATGGCTCTACCGGGACGCCGATCATGT
>NZ_DAXETW010000143.1:0-7983 GCF_051155795.1 Longibacter sp. | reverse complement strand
TAAGACATACGACAATAGCAATCTGGAACGGAGACCCCGAACCGACCGGGGCCAGGGAGGGGTGTTGAGCATCCGATTCTACCGCGCGGATACACGTCTCCCAGGGAGACGAACAGGCGGTGGGGAATGCATCGACAGCGGTCGGCAGCACATCACCGGCCCTCCTGCGACAGCGGGAGCACCGGTGGACCGATCCAGATTTACGTTAGAAACGTGGACGTCCAGACGTGGACGCGTACGGGAGATGTGGGGACAGGCCGGTGTGCGTCAGGCCGTGCCGCAGGTCTGACCTCAACCGGGGCGATGAGCGTGACTACGTCGTACCGGGGCGGGACATCCCCTTTCCCGGCAGCATGTTCCACGACGCGTATTGTCGACCAGGTGCTCGGCGACGACTCCACGATGCAGCACGAGTGGCAGTCGTCCGCGCACGGCGCCGGCACCGGCTCACACGGCGGGGGTTCGTGATGCGCGAGGCCGTTAAGATCCTCGGAGCTCCCCCCTTGTACTCTGTGCGAGTGATCCAGGCCGACGCCGCTCTGTGCAGGGGCCGCTTGATAATCCCCCGCGGTGATCGGCTCTCCGTCGCTCATCGCTGCAGGGGATGCGTACGTCCCGTGCATGCTATCGTCCGCACCCTGCTGCATGTGCGCGGCGCAGGCGGACTGTACAACGGGGACAAGAACACCCGCCAATAATAGGAGGCTGAGTGTCGTGGCAATCAGGCGATATGGAAGCCGATTTCTCATCGTCCTCTGTCACACACTGCGGAGCCGAACAGTTCCACCCTGGACGCCACGGCGCGCATCGATGAACCCCTTGGAGCCAAAACCTCTGGAGCGATGAGACGCGTCGGCACCGCGAGCTCGGGGCGCCGCGTATGCAGGGTGATGTTTAAAAGCGGACCAAACGTTCGATCGCAGCGTCCAGCTTCGACTTGGCACTGAAGATATCGCGCTCGAGATTACGGGCAAACGGCACGGGAAGGTCTTCGGCTCCGACTCGGATCGGCGGCGCGTCGAGGTGCTTGAACCCTGCCTCCGTGATGTCCGCTGCGACCTCCGCCCCGAAGCCGCCCGTCCGCGTGGCCTCGTGAAGAACAAGAAGCCGGTTGGTACTCTCGACGGATCGCAGAACGGTGTCGCGATCCCACGGCACGAGCGTTCGAAGGTCGACGACCTCCAGGTCGACGCCCTTCTCCGCCCATGCACCGGCCGCCTCGAGCGCCCAGTGAACACCCACGCCCCAGCTAACGATGGTAGCATCCGATCCCTCGCGCGCCAGACGAGCCGTACCGAGCGGGAGCCGATACGGAGCGTCCGGCACCTGTTCGCGAATGGATCGATACAATTTCTTGTGCTCGAAGAACAGGACAGGGTTTGGCTCGGCCATCGATGCCATCAGCAGCCCCTTCGCATCCGCCGGCGAGCTCGGGAAGACGACGTTCAGCCCGGGCGCATGTGCGAACCAGGCTTCCATCGATTGCGAGTGAAACGGACCGGCCCCGATGCCGCCCCCGATCGGGGCGCGGATCGTGACGCCCACCGGTTGATCCCAACGGTAATGGGTCGTCGCCAGATTGTTGACCGTCTGATTGAAGCCGCAGGTGATGAAATCGGCGTACTGCATCTCGACGACCGGGTTGAGGCCCTCCACGGCAAGGCCGAGGGACGCACCGATGGCTCCGCTCTCGATGATCGGCGTGTTGCGGACACGCTTTGTCCCGAACTGCTCCACGAAGCCTTGCGTGACCTTGAAGACGCCGCCGTACTCTGCGACGTCCTGCCCCATCACAAGCGCGGTGTCGTCGGCCTCCATTGCCTGCTGCAGGCCGTCCTGAATGGCATCAATGAAGCGCTTCTCGCTGCTCGGACCGTCCGGGGCCACGTGCGAAAGGTCGAAGGCGAGCGGCGAATCGTCCGGAAACGGCGCAAAAAGATCGGCCCGTTCCGCCTCGACGGTGCTTTCCACCTCGGGTCGCTCCAGGGCCCACTCGGCGATCTGGTCGATCTCCGCCTCCAGTTCCTGGCGAAGCCCGTCTACCTCCCCCTGCTGCATGTGCCCGTTTGCAAGCGCAAATCGGATCAGGCGGTCGACCGGGTCGCGTTCCTCCCACGTCTCGATCAGCTCATCCGGCACGTACGTCGTACCGGACGCCTCCTCGTGGCCGCGCACTCGAAAGGTCTTCATTTCGAGCAGCACCGGACCGTTCGAGCGGGCGTAGCCCGCCGCTGCTTCGACCTGGTCGATCACCTCCAGCACGTCGTTCCCATCGACGCTCTCGCCTCGCATGCCGTACCCGCGGGCGGCCTCGGCGATGTTCGTTGTGCCAAGCGCATCGCCGGTCGGCGTCGACAGGCCGTAGCCGTTGTTCTCCACCAGGAATACGACCGGCAGATCCCAGACGGCGGCGAGGTTCAACGCCTCATGAAAGTCGCCCTCTCGGGAGCCACCGTCCCCGCAAAAGGTGACGGCGACGCGATCCTCGTCGCGGTACCGAAATGCCTGCCCGAGCCCGCATGCGACCGGCATCATGGCCGCCATGTGGGAGATCATGCCGATGATATGCTTCTCCGGCAGGCCGAAGTGAAAGGTGCGGTCGCGTCCTTTCGTGAAGCCGCCCTCCTTCCCCATCAACTGGCAGAAGAGCGGGCGCAGTTCCACGCCCCGCGTCGTCCATACGCCAAGGTTTCGGTGCATCGGGAGGATGTAGTCGTCCTCTCGCAGTGCCCACGCCGTCCCGACCGCGATCGCCTCCTGCCCGTACCCGCTGAACCACTTGGAGATGCGCCCCTGCCGGATCAGCCGAAGCATCTTCTCCTCGATCACGCGCGGCACCAGCATGGCGCGGTACAACGCATGAACATCGAGCGACGGCGGGGTGTCAACGTCGGGCATAAGACGGATCGGTTGAGGGGTTTGGGAAAGGGGGAAGGGGTGTGGGCGTTGGGTGCGAATGAATCCTCTTGCTTGGGAGGCTCGCGCCCACCCTCAGACATCCATACCGCAGTCACTCCAGTCGGAAGGTGAAGGTAATCGTACCGCGCTGGACTTCCTGCGGGGCGCCGGGGGGAAGGGCGTTGAAGCGCCAGCGGTTGAGGACGCGTTTGACTTCGTTCTGGAGCTCGGGGCTGCCGCCCATGCGCGCGGGGATGAGGCCCACGACGCGTCCGTCCGGCCCGACGCGGATGATGAAGCTGATCGTCGCGTCCACCTTCTCAGTGTACTGGGGCAGCGGCGCCGTGATCGGATCGCGGTTCAGTCCTTCGATGTTGTAGGGCGCCGACTTCTGCTCGTCTGCCCCTTCGCCCGGGTCTCCGGTCTCCGCTCCAGACTCATCGTCGGATTCCTGTTCGTCCGCCCCTTCCTCCGGCTGTGGTTCGGGTTGCGGCTCCGGCGGCGTCGTCTCCTCCTCCGTTGGCGGGATCGTTTCTTCCGACTGCGGCTCTTCCTGCGGGGTCTCGACCGGCTCGGGCTCCGGTTCGGTAACGGGCTCCGGTTCAGGCTCGGGCTCGGTGGGCGTGTCGGGCTCCGGCTCTTCCTGTTCAGGAGCCGACGACTCCGGCGCCTCGTCGACAGCCTCCACCGGCCGGCCCGACTGGAACCGACCGAACTCGACCTCCACGTAGCCAAGCTGCGGCGGCGCGGGGCGAGAGGCGGTCAGAAACGAAAAAAGCAGACCCAGCAGCACGTGAAGCACCAGGCTGGCGCCAATGCCGATATAGTCGTTCTGGTCCATGACAGAAACCGGGAAGGTCAGAGTCGATGGCGAAGGCGTCGGGAAACCGCCCGACGCCTACGGCTCATCCGGCGGTTGGAGGCGGATGATCGCCGACAGGCGGTAGGTGAACCCGAGATCCTCCGCGGTGATTCCCACGAAGTCGCCGAAGCTAAGGTCGAGGGAGATGCGGTCGAGCTTGACACCGGCACCGACGGAGGGAGACGCGGTGATGCCGCCGAGATCTCCGCCGGTCTGGATCCGCTGCAGTCCCGCCCGCACCTCAGCCACGCCGGCGTAGTTGAAAGCGCCTCCGACGCGCGGGTGGAATGACACATCCCCCATGTTCGGGACGAACGCCCGTTGACCGTCGAACGCCACATCCACGTCAAACCCCGCCGTGACCGTGTGCCGCTCGCCCACCGGCCAGACAGCCCCGGACCCGAGTCGGACGACCGGCAGGACGAGCTCGGTGCCGCCCTCCGGAATGTCCTGGCCGAACACGTCGGAGAACGTGTACGGCTCGCCGGTGTCGGGATTGATATCATCTCCGCTGAGCTGAAACTCTTCCCGGTTCACACTCCAGCTCTGGAGCATCGTAGACAGGTCCTGGACAGTGACCCCGACGCGATAGGCACCGACGCGATACTGGGCCGCCGCATCCATGCTGTAGCCGTACGCCTGGGCGAAATCCCCAATTGAACGGCGGATTCCCTTGAAGTTGACGCCGGCGGACAACCGGTCATTGATCTGGCGACTATAGCTGACGAAGAGGGCCCAGTCCGCCGCTGAAAAGGTGGTGATCAGACTCTCATAATTCGCCTTCGGCTGCTGTAGAACGGGGTCCCACGCATTCAGCGTGTTGACGATGTCGTTCACGCCGCTCCGAAAAAAGCTGATTCCCAGAGCCGACCGCTCATCAAGCGGGACGGCCAGGCCGCCGTAGTCGAACGTGACGGACCCGGCGAACCGGCTCACGTGCATGTAGGCAACCTGTGTCGACTCGATTCGATGGAGTCCCGCCGGATTCCAGTACCCGGCGGTGACCTCGGAGGCGTGCGCGACGTAGGCCCCGCCCATCCCAAGGGCGCGTGCGTCGACGCCGCCGGCGAGGAAGTCCGCACCGTACTTGGCAATGCGCTGCCCGTGTGCCGCGCTACCTCCCGCAACGAGAAGCAGCAGACCGGCGATCAGAACGATGTGCACGGAACGGCGAGCGATCATGCGATCGGCGAGGGAGAAAAGAATAGCTGACGGGCGCGGTCGTCGACCGGCGCATCGCGCAAACGTACAACCGGTGTGCCCCAAAGATCCAGCTTCCCCTTGTTCGATGAACGTTCGGACGCTGGATCGTTCGGGCGTTCGGACCCAAGCCACAAGGCCACCGTCCGGGCACCCCGTACGCCCGATCATACATAACACACCTTCAGACGCACACACCTTCACACCTACAGACATACAGACCTACACACATACAAGCCGTCACACCGAAAATCGCAGCCGGGCGCAGTAAGCTCCGTCAATGGCGTCGCGGTGCGGGAAGGATGCGAAGTCACCGTCGTCCGTCACCAGTTCGTCCGAGATGAGCCCGGCGACCGTTTCCCGGGAGAAGGACGGGTGATCCGCGAGGAAGCGTTCGACCTGGGCTGCATTCTCGTCCGGTTCGATGGTGCACGTGCTGTACACGAGCCGTCCGCCCGGTGCCACCAGGTCGGCGGCGGCATCCAGAAGTTCCGCCTGCAGCTGGTTCAGCTCGTCGAGGTCATCTTCATTGCGTTGCCAGCGCAGGTCGGCTCGCTTCGACAGCACGCCGAGACCGGAACAGGGAACGTCGAGAAGGACCCGGTCAGCGCGGAAGGCGTCCCCTCGGCCCGGCAGGTCACGGGCATCGGCCGCCTCTACCTGGATAACCTCCGACAGTCCGTGCGTGGCGGCGGCGTCTTCGACGAGGCCCAGGCGCCCTTCGTGAATGTCGAACGCGTGGAGGCGACCCGTCCCCTTCATAAGCTGGGCCGCGTAGACGGTCTTGCCTCCAGGGGCAGAACAAAGGTCGAAGACGGTTTCGCCGGGCTGCGGGTCCAGGCATCGAACAATGAGGCCGGCGCTCTCATCCTGGACGGACACCACACCATCGTCGAGCAGGTCGCTGTGTACAACCGCTTGCAGGCGCTGGACGCGCACCACGTCATCCAGGAACGGCGACGGGGTCCATGACACATCGTGTTCGTCGAGCCACTGCGTCACGCCCGTTACGGTCGCGCGCTCCGTGTTCACCCGCAGGCAGAACATCGGCCGGCGATTATTCCAGGTCAGGAACGCTGCCGTATCCATCGGTCCGAACCGATTCAACCAGCGGCGAACCATCCACGTCGGATGGGAGTGACGAATCGCCAGATCCTCGGCGGTGTCGCCCGTTCGCGGTTTCGGAAGCCCGTGTTTCTTTCGAAGAATCGCCCGAAGAATGCCGTTCGTCAGACCGCCGGCACCGGGCCGAATGGCCTGCTTGGCCAGTTCGACGTACTGGTCGACGACGGCGTGCGGCGGCGTCTCCTGGTGGAGGATCTCATACACTCCCAGGCGCAGGATCACCTGTAGGTGCGGCTCCATGTCGTCGAAATCCCCGTCGTAGAATTCGGACAGGAGAAAATCGAGATGGCGGCGCCAACGTGTAACGCCCGCCACCAGCTCCCGGGCCTGGCGACGTTCCCGCTGATCCTCCTCGTCGATCTGAAGCCGCCCGACATAGGCATCCGTCGCCTGGATCCGCGTCAGATTTTCGTAAGCGTGCAACCGGGACGGGGAGACCATTTTGGGGAAAGGGTGTGTGGGAGAAAGTGGGAAAGACGTTCACTTTTTACAGTCGGCACGTCGTCTAGATGCGTGGATTCAAAGTGTAGACGGGATCCACTCCTCTTCCGTATTACGACTGCTAACTTACCAAATCATACCAGGTGCGTCGCGATCACTCTCCCCCTTGCCCCCTCTTCCTTTCTCCTCATCTTCCAAATGTCTCTCCGCCGCAAACTCACGCTCCGCGCTCACGGCGAGCAGGTAGTGTTGGTCAAGAACAAGCACGAACGCATCGAACACGTCTGGATGAAAGCGTTTCTCTGGGCCCTGTACCTGCCGCAGTATCCCGGCCTGTTGGTCGAGGTGGGGATTGGCGACAAGTACAGGCCGGACGTGGTTCAGATGGACATGCGCCTCGGACGCCCCGTCTTCTGGGGGGAGGCCGGGCAGGTCGGTCCGGACAAGATTCAGAGCCTCGTCCGACGGTACCCCGACACCCGCTTCGCGATGGCCAAGTGGGATACGCGCCTGGCTCCGTTCGTTGAGATGGTCGAGGAGGCCGTCGCCGACGTGGAGCGCGGTGCCCCCTTCGACCTGATTCGCATCCCCGAGGACGCGGGTAGCCGCTTTATCGCCGACGGGCGGATTGAGATCGACTTCCCCGACGTCACCTGGACCCGCATCGGCAACCTGACGACCTGGAAGGGGACGGACTAAACTCAAGAATCAGACTCTGCTTCGGGAAGGGTCTGCGACCCGCAACACCCTGTACCTCGCACCACTCATAACACATGCCCTCGCGGTTCAGCCGCCCCACTCACACACATTCACCCATTCACACCTTACCACATTCACGCCTTACCACCGTCCCCCTCGCGCTGCCGCGTTCGCATTTCTTCCGTTGTCATCCGGGAGCCGTCGTGGCTCCAGCCAGGCGGGCCGAAGATGTAGCCGGCTCGGTCACGCAGCGTCAGGCCGGGACGCGTGGCGTCATCCCAGATGTCCATCCATTCATGGAAGGCGATCCGGAAGGGGTTGTACGTCTCGATATTTTTCGTCAAACCGTAGGTCGGGCGCTCCTCTTCTTGCTGGAACGTGCCGAAGATTCGATCCCAGATAATCAGGATGCCGGCGTGGTTACGGTCCAGATACTTGATCTCGGATCCGTGATGCACGCGGTGATGCGACGGCGTGTTGAACACCCATTCGATCGGACGCGGCAATTTTCCGATCGTCTCGGTATGGATCCAAAACTGGTAGAGGAGGCTCACGGACTGCATGGTCACCACCATGATCGGGTGGAAGCCGATGACGGGCAGCCACATCCAGAAAATAAAAGAGCCCGTGATATTGCCCGTCCAGGTCTGTCGGAGCGCCGTCGACAGGTTGTACTTTTCCGACGAGTGGTGTACGACGTGCGACGCCCAGAAGAAACGGATCTCGTGAGACTTCCGGTGAAACCAGTAGTACGAAAA
>NZ_DAXETW010000142.1:0-6003 GCF_051155795.1 Longibacter sp. | reverse complement strand
GCGTTGCTGGTTCACCACGACGTGAGGCCGGTTCAACAGGCGTCGGTCCCCTCTGTGGCGTGGAGACCGGCAGGAGCACGATGCTCGGCCGCAAACCGAGGATCGTTCCACCGATGGGGAATCGCAGAATCCCGGCGTCGCAAGACCCCTCTTGTTCTCCCCTGTGAGGGGAGAGACGCGTGGTATATATTGGGCGGTACGACCGAAAACAAGTCCTCTCCCTCTTAGGGAGAGACAGAGAGGGTCTTCAGACGCGAGAGGATGTCGCCATCCTCTGGAAAGGATAGGGAACATCTGCTCTCCAATGTAAAATGAGCTACGCCGTAGAGCCAGGCAGCTCCCGGATTACCTATGCAGCATACACACGAGGAGCCGTCTATGGGAGACGGCGTTGCGAACTCAAGACAGGATAGAATGAGCAAAAGGTTGGAAGACTCCTCCTGGTCTCCCCAAAAGCTTTCGGGGGAGAAACACAAGGGCCGTCGTGTTTCTTGACGATCGAGATCCAAGTCCCCTCCCTCGTAGGGAGGGACAGGGAGGGTCTTCCGTGACCAGTAGGTCGAGAGCAGTAGCATCGAGCGGGTGCTTGACCTTCACCCGTCGAGCCTGCAAGTTGGACCGGCTCTTGCTCCTTTCCCGTCCACCTCTCCCCCGTTCTGTTCCTCTTGATCTGTTTTCGTATGCCCCCCTCTGCCCGGGTTCTGTGCGCTGCCCTTCTCACCGCCGTGTGCCTCCTCGCGTGCGCCGCACCGCCGGCACAGGCCCAGACCGACGGCATCCTGCAGATCGGCGGCCCGGCCCAGCGGTTCCTCGAGCGCCAGAAAACCCTTGGTCGCCTGCCCGACACGTTCGTCTCCAACCGGCCGCTGTCCGCCTACGAACTGCAGGCGGCGCTGGACAGCCTGACGGCAAACTACGGGGATGAGCTGTCGAGTGGCGAAGAGCGGTGGGTGGCGCGCCTCCAAAACGACGTGCCCCAGCCGGGAGCCGGACTGGCGCAGTCCATCTGGGGGCGGCTGTACCCGAACGGTCGCGACATGGCCGAGGTGACGGGCGACGGCTACGCGCTTCAGCTCAACCCGCTGCTCTACGCCGGCCTCGGCCAGGCCCGCTTTTCCGACTCGACCAACGTGACCACCTGGCGCAACACACGCGGCGTCCGCGCCTCCGGCCACATCGGCCCCATCTTCTTCGAGAGCCGCCTCACCGAAAACCAGGAGCGGCCGGCGCTTGTGCAGTTTCAGGATGGGACCGCCCCGGGCATCGGCTTCGCGCTGATTCAGGACGACGACACGTACGACTACATCACCGCCACCGGCATGGTCGGCTTCCGGTCTCGGTTCTTCGAGGTGCGTTTTGGGCGGGACCGGAACCGGTGGGGGTATGGCCTCCAGAGCCTCAACGTCTCGGATGCCGCCCCGGCGTACGACCAGCTCCAGATCCGGACGAAGGTCTGGCGGCTCGAGTACACGAACCTGTTCACGCGATACATCGAACCTGAGCGGATAAGAGACCCTGAGCGCGGAGGCAACACCACGTATCCGAGCCGCTACGGCGCGCACCACCGTCTCGCGCTCCAGATCAACGACCGCATCCAGCTCGAGGTGTTCGAGTCGATCCGCTTCGCCCCGCAGACGGATTCGCTCGTCAACCGATCGAATTACGAGCTGGCCTACCTGAACCCGATCATCTTCTATCGGGCCGTGGAGCGCGACATCGGGAGTCCGGACAACGCCATGCTCGGGATTGGCGGCTCCTGGCGCCCGGTCGATGGCGCCCGCGTGTACGGCCAGTTCCTGCTGGACGAGCTGCGCGTCAGCGAGATCGGCAGTGGCTGGTGGGGCAACAAATGGGGCTGGGTGCTCGGCGCGGACGTGGCCGGACTCGGGTCCGATCATCTGGCGCTTCAGGTCGAAGCGGCCCGGCTTCGCCCCTTCCTCTACAACCACTTTTACACGCCCAACGCGTACGTGCATTATCGTGACCCGCTCGGGCATCCTGCGGGGCCCAATGCGTACGACGTGACGCTCGCGGCGACGTACGACCCGCCGAGTCGCTGGCAGGCCGGCCTCACGACGCGATGGACGCAACGGGGACGCAATCCGGCTGGTGAAAACATTGGCTCAGACCCGCAGGTGTCGACCAACACGCGGAGCCGGGATTACGTGGATATGCTGTCCGGCGTCCGACAGACGACCTGGACGGTGGATGTCCATGCCGGCGCCGAGATTCTACCGCAACTGTTTCTGGAGGCGGCTCTCCGGGTTGACGCGACGGATGACGCGGTGCGCGGGACAACGCGTTTCGTGCAGCCGTACGTCGTGCTCCGCTGGGGACTCCCGTTCGATGCACCGGGTCTTCGGTAACGGCTCATTCCGTCCCGATCCGGCGCACCGGTTCGGCGTGGTGTCACGACGAGGTGCGCGACGAGACGCTGGGTGCGTCCGGGTGCGAGGCACCGTCGCCGGAGGACGGGATCGAGCGTGGGGAGGGGGCGGGCTCCGGGTCGAGCGAGATGGAGAAGTACCGGCACGTCACCCCGTTCGCGATGCAGGCGCGCTCGACGGCATCCTTCCGGTCGGGCGGCAGATTCGGATCGGTGACGATCACTTCGTCAATGTCGTACCGGGCGCAGATGTCGTGCAGGTCCTCGATCGTACCGACCACGCCCAGGCCCTGGGTGTGGAGGCCGACCTGGTCCGAGCGATCCGACAGAAAGCCGACGATCGTGCGGTCGAGAAGTGTATCCGGCTGCCGGAAGTACCGGACGGCGAGAAGAGCCGTCGGATCGTTGCCGTAGACCAGTGCGCGGGGCCCTTCTTCCCGGTGGGCGGCGAAGTACTGCCGGAGTCCGCGGAAGCCGAATCGCAGGACCGCGATGGCGCCGGTGGCAAGCATCCAATCGATGACAATGACGGCCGGGGCGATTCGGTCTGCTCCGAACGTCACGATCAACCCGATGTACGTCAGCACCGACGCGACCGTCGACGCGCTGACGAGGCGAACCAGCTCTGGCGTGCCCGCATGGCGCCAGATGCCGTGGTAGAGGTTCGCGAGATAGAAGATCGCTATTTTGAGACCGATCACCGCCGGGAGAGCCGTGAGCATCACGTCATACGCCTCGCCGGGCGGGTTCGCGCCGAACCGTAGGTGGTGCGCGGCAATAAAGGTCGCCGCGACAATGAGCAGGTCGGCGACCGTTCCGAGCAGAGATTTATAGCTTGCGCCGCCGAACATGACGCGCATCATCGCGCCGAACTTCTGGGTAAAGAGAAGCTCTGGCGTCGCGGTTGGCGTCGGATGGGCCGACCAGAGGTACATGCCGAAGGCGACGAGCCCCACGACGGCGAGGAGCGCGAGGGCGTAGAAAAGAGAGGCGGTCGACTGGTAGACCGCGAGCGTTGAGAGGCCGAAGACAGCACTCACGGCGTACAGAAGCAGGACGGTGCGCCGCTCCGACAGGCCGAGAATAACGAGCCGGTGCATCGTGTGGTCGGTTCCCCCCTGCGTGACCGGCACACCCTTCAAAATGCGTGTGATGGTGACGAAGGTCGTGTCGAAAATCGGGACCGCGAGGACCACGATCGGCACGAGGGTCGCTGCGAAGGGACCGCCTTTGCCCTGGACGGTCAGCGCGAGCGTCGCCAGCACGAAGCCCAGAAACATGCTGCCGCAGTCGCCCATGAAGATGCGGGCGGGCTGAAAGTTGAAGAGGAGAAAGCCTGCACCCGCGCCTGCTACGGCGGTGGCCACCATGGCAACGTCCGTCAGTCCGATCATCCAGGCGATGAGCCCGATCACCGACGCCGCGATGGCCGCGAGCCCACCGGCGAGCCCGTCCATGCCGTCGATCAGGTTGATCGCGTTGGTCACGCCGATGACCCAGAGGAACGTCAGCGGCACCGACAGCCAGAAGGGTCCGCCGCGCCAGAACGCGAATCCCGCGTACAGAAGGAGAACCGTCGCCAGGATCTGAACAACCAGCTTGGCCTCCGGGCGGATGTCGTACAGGTCGTCGGCCAGACCGGCGAAGAAGACGAGGCTCCCGGCGAGCCAGACGGGCCACGTATAGAATTCGTAGCCGCCGGATACAACCACCGAAATCACGGTTGCCCCGAAGATGGCGATTCCGCCCATGAGGGCGACCGGTCGGTCATGCCACCGGTCCTGCTGCGGGAAGGCCACCCATCCCGCGCGACGTGCGACCTTGATCACCACCGGCGTCAAGACCACCATGCACAGAGCCGCAATGGCGAACGTCGCGGCTACCGACCACGCGCCCGACGGTCCGCCCAGGTTTGCGATAAACCCGACGAGACCGGAGGAGAGGTCGTGCATCAGCGATGTAAGTAACGCCGAAACGCGTTCCATGCAGAAATCAGCCCACCCATGTGGGAAAAGCAGAGCGACCTACGGTTCGAGGTTCGCGGGAGAAAAGCAGCCATTCCCCTGACACATTAACGTAGCGGGCATCACGGTGAAGTAAATGATGCTCGTGTAAAGACTCTTCGCCGAAACCGCTTTCACGACGTGCGAAATCAACCGCGGGGCGATCTGCGTGGCTCCAGATTGCGATTCGTACCCAGGTTCATGGCTACGAAGCGAAACAGATCGCCGGGTCCGTCGCGCCGATTGGCGGCGTCGTCCTGGCGGGGATCGGGTCGTAGCACGCATGAACGGACATGCGATTCTACACCCTACGAACAGGTCTTTTATCCAATCAAGAACGGTGCCACGCGCCTCGGGTCGTGCTCGGCCGACAGCTCACTCGGCCACTGGATGTGCATGTGCGCGTTCAGCCGATGCCGAGGTGCCGCCGGCGACTGAACGCAGAATCCGGTCGAAGGCGTCGACCGCGCGGTCGAATCCATCTGCTACGGCGCTTCGAGCGCGACGACCCGCAGACTCGATGTCGGGACGACCATACCACGAGCGGATGGCGTCGGCAAGCTGATGTCCCGTCGGGTGGGAAAGGGCGGTACCGCAGTCGTTCTCCTCGATAAGACGAGCGGCCTCGCTGCCCGTCGGGCCGAGGAAGAGCGCCGGCCGCCCGGCCGCGAGGGCGCCGTACATCTTGCTTGGCACGACGAGTCCTTCCGCCTCCTCTTCCATGGTCACCAGGTGCAGGTCGGCGGCGCTCAGGCTCTGGTCCAGGTCCCCGTATGGCTGGAACGGGAGAAACGACACGTTCGAAAGACCGCGGCGTGCTGCCTGCGCCTCCAGATCCGCCTTGCGCGGTCCCTCCCCGACGAAGAGGAAACGGACATCATCGAGCGTCTCCTGAAGCTGTTCGGCGGCATCGAGGACCGCATCGAACGGGTGGGCCAGCCCCATATTACCGGAGTACATGACGACGAAATCGTCTCCGATCGCCTTTTCCTTCCGAAACGGGTTCGCGTCATGTGCTACCGGACGCACGGACGCCGGTGGCCAGTTCGGCACGACCGAGATATCGCTGCCCGGGAGGCCGCGCGACTCGATACGTTCTTTCATGCACCGACCCACGGCCACGACGTGATCATGGTTCTCAAGCGAAGCGGTTGAGACGCGCCGCAGGGCCTTCGCCAGCGTCCCGTTTTCCGGAATGACACCCAGCGCCTCCGCGATCTCCGGATACAGGTCCTGCGCCCAGTGCACGGCCGGGACGCCGGTGATCTTGTGAAAGAGCGCGCCGAGTACGAGGTGAAGCGGCGGGGCTGTTTTCGTGACCACGACGTCCGGCCGCGGAAGCCGCAACATGCGCGTCATCATCGCCGGATAGTGCGACAGGTACGCCAGCGCCCGCTTCCAGGTGCTCTCCCGCGTAAACCGAAGCGCTCCGACCCGCTCTACGCGAACACCGGCTTCCGTAATCTCCGAAGACGGCGCTCCGTCCGCCGGGCCCGTCACGACCGTGACGTCCCACCCGCGTTCTGTCAGCGCACCGGCCATTTCCGCCAGCACCGCACCCGTGGCGCCAGAGGCTGGAGGGTACACGCGGTTGAGGAAGCAGACGGAGGGCAT
>NZ_DAXETW010000141.1:0-8856 GCF_051155795.1 Longibacter sp. | reverse complement strand
GCGACGTGGTCCGGCGGCCAGTACAGGTCGGCAAACACATGGCGTGCCGATCGGAGGCCCGGCGCTTCGGCCGTGGCCACGGCGACGGCATCGACGTACACGGCCGCCCAGTCGGACCGGCAGCACCGCACGGCGAGACGCGCCACACGATGTAGCAGGGACAGTGGGGGCGTCTCAGAGGAAGACGTGGGCCTCATAGCTCAACGACCGTCGGGGAAACGGTCCGCTCGGGGACGGGGACCTCAACCGCCAGGATACGCTCACCCCGGGAGGTGGCGGTGAGCGAATCGGCGCAGGTCACAGCAAGCCAGTGGCGCACGGGATGGCGCCACATGTGCGCTGGATTACGCTTCAGCGGCGGCGGTCAGCGTTTTCTGCACAGAGCCTGCGTAACTTTCACCGAAATGATTCAGGTGATTGATCAGGTGATACAGGTTGTAAATGTGCCGCCGAACCGTGTACTCGTCGTCCAGCGGCCAGGCCTCGCGATAGGCGTCGTAGAACCGGTCGTCGAACCCTCCGAACAGCTCGGTCATGGCCAGGTCGGCCTCGCGGTGCCCGTGGTACGCTGCCGGGTCGATGAGTGCCGGTTCCCCGGTAGCGGTAATCATGAAGTTGCCCTTCCAGAGATCGCCGTGCAGGATCGATGCGGGCGGTCGTGCGGGCAGCACTTCCGGGAGTTTCAGGTACAGCGTGTCCAGCCGATCGTCCCAATCGGGGCGCCAGCGGTCGCTCTGACGTGCGCGCTCTACCTGCGGCTCAAGGCGGTGTTTGCGGAAAAAGACGGGCCAGTCGGATTCCTGCGTATTGGCCTGCGGGAGACGTCCGATGAAATTATCCGTCTCAAAACCGAAGTGGTCGGCCGTTGCCTGATGCAATTCTGCCAGACCGCGCCCAAAGGTTTCCCAGAATCGGCGGCCCTGGCGTCCCGCGTTGATCCATTGCATGAGGAGAAACCCCGGCCGGTCCCCGTCCGGTGGCGCGGTATCCAGGACGTCCGGCACCAACAGCGTGTCGGTTGCCTCGCCGAGTGCATTGAGCCCGGCGACCTCCCCCGGGAAGGTGCGGGCAACCGGTTCTTCGCCCCACTTCAGAAAATACGACGCCTCGCCCGTCTCCAGCCGGCAGCCATTAGCGATGCAGCCTCCGCTCACGGCGGCACACCCCTCGATGCGGGCGTCCAGGGTTTTGGAAAGGTGGTCAAGCAGAACGTCAGGTATCATGGGCAGCGGAGTAGCGACGGCAGTGAGAAGAGAGAGACGGGGCGTCATCCGCACGGGCGACCGGTGCGCCCGCCGAGAATCGAATGCGTCGGCGTCCAGCAACAGAATACAAACCTTAACGGGCCTCGTGCAAGATGGCGTGCAACGGCGCCGATCGCGTGCGGGAATCGTTCCCGGCACGCCGTGTAGGGGATTCCTCTACATGCGGCCGGGACATGGACCCACGGTGGCGGAGTAACTTTCCTGTCTCCGGTGCCTCGGCTGCCTTTGTTAATTATCGTTCGCAGCCGTCCTCCGGCGGCAGTGCCCTCCATTCGCCCTCTTTCGACGCTCCGGGCGGCCGGCCCCCTCAGTCCGGTTGACACGTCCCCGGCTTGCGTTCTACCTCACCTGCCCGTGATCGCCATGCGAAATCCGTTTCCTTCCATTCCGGCGAACATACGCTGGCCGATGTTTATCATTGGCCTGCTATCCATTAGCATTACCGCGAGCGCCTACACGTTTTACAAAGCCCATTCGGACGGCGGGCCAGCCATCGTCGAGAACTATTACGAGAAGGGCAAAAACTGGAACGCCTCCGCAGAGGCTCGTCGCAATGGAGGACGTCTCGACGTGAAGATTCGCGTGCTCCCTTCGACCGGGGACAGCAACATGCGGCCGGTTGAGGTGACCGTGCGCGATAGTACCGGGGCGACCGTCGACGACCTGACGGGCATGATCCGCGGTCTCCGGCCCCACCTCGCCGCACCGGTGGCGGCCGTTCCGCTTCGCCCGGTCGACGAGACGCCCGGGACGTACCGTCAATTGCTTCCCATGGCTGCCGGCGGCATCTGGGACTTCGAAATCGACGGTTCGCGGGGCGAGACCCCGATTCAGACGACCATACGTGTTCGTCTTTAAGGCCACTGTTCGACGCCACGGTTCTCCCGCTTCTCCCGCCCTCGCATGCCGGAACTCACCTCCCATCCCGCCTCGTCCGGCGACTCGCTCCCGAGCGATGCCGTCGTCGACGTGACCGATCCCGACGCCTCCCGCAAGCCACCGTCGGCCAGTACGCCGTGCCAACACTGCGGCCTGCCGGTTGGCTCTGCGCCGGTCGGCGAGGACCCGTATTTTTGCTGCACTGGCTGCGAGATCGTCTTTCACGCTCTGCAGGAAAACGGGTGGGACGAGACCTTCTACCGCCTGAGCGACGTGGCGCGGGAGCGAGACGCAACCCCGGCCTCTCCGTCGATCGACCCGCTCGTTCTGAGCGAACTCGATAGCGACGCCTTTCTCGATGAGCACACGGTCGAGCACGACGACGGGACCCGATCAGTCGATCTGTTCCTCGACGGCGTACACTGCGCAGCCTGCGTGTGGCTGGTCGAACGACTCCCACAGGAACGCGCCGGCGTCCTCGACGCCCGGCTTGACCTGCCGCGAGCCCGCCTGAGCCTGCGCTACGACCCTGACCACATTGCGCTCTCCGACGTCGCCCGGTGGCTGGCACAGTTCGGCTATACCGCTCACCCGGTTCGGCACGACTCGGCGAGCGCACGCACCGAAGGCGAACGGCGGCTCCTTGTTAAGGTCGGCGTCGCATGGGCCCTGGCCGGCAACGTGATGCTGCTCGCTCTGGCTCTCTATGCCGGGCTCGACGCCTCGCAGGATCCGGGCCTCGCCACAGCGGCTCGCTGGCTGAGCATGCTCCTGGCGATGGTCGCCGTCGGGTATGGCGGCATGGAGTTCTTCTCGCGAGCATGGGCCTCCGTGAAACTCGCCGGGCGCACGGGCAACTTCCGAAGCCTCCACATGGATACACCGATCGCCGTCGGTATCGGTGTCGGCTTCGGCGACAGTGCCTGGGCCACGATCAGCGGGACCGGCGACGTCTGGTTCGACTCCATCACCGTACTGATCGCCGCCCTGCTGACGGCGCGCTGGCTGCAACTCCGCAGTCGTCGCCTCGCCGGCGATGCCACGGACCGGCTGTTGTCGCTGATCCCCTCCATGGTCCGGCGCGTTACGGCATCCGGAGACACCGAGACGGTCCGGATCGACGATGTCTTCGTGAACGACGTGGTGCGCGTCCCCTCCGGCGAGGTCATTCCGGTGGACGGGCGCGTGGCGACGGGCTCGTCCACGATCAACAACGCCGTGCTGACGGGGGAAAGCCGTCCCGTCTCCGTCTCCGCCGGCGACGAGGTTACGGCCGGGGCGACCAACCTGAGCGCCCCGATCGACGTCCTCGTCCAGGCATCCGGCACGGACACGCGCGTCGGCCAGCTCCTGGCGTGGGTGCGCGATGCGTCCAGCGGCGACGCCCGCGTCGTGTCGCTGGCGGATCGCCTGACCGGCTACTTCGTCACCGCGGTCGCTGTCCTCGCGCTGTTCACGGCCGCGCTCTGGTGGTTCCTGGATCCAGGCCAGATGGCCGTCCACGTCGTCGCGCTCCTGGTGATCACGTGCCCGTGCGCCCTGGGGATGGCGACGCCCCTTGCCATGGCCGTCGCCGCAGGCAAGGCTGCCCGGGCTGGCATCTTTATCAAGAACGAGTCGGCCCTCCAGGTGCTAACGGGGGTCGATGCCGTCGTCCTGGACAAGACCGGCACCCTCACGGAGGGACGGCTATCCCTCGTTGAGGTGGTGGGCGATGAGAACGCCGTCACCCTGGCCGCCAAACTTGAGGAAAGCAGCACCCACCCGATCGCCGACGCGCTCGTTCGCGACCGCGGCGTCTGCCCGGCGCCGGGAACCGCCCCGCCCACTGTGACCGACGTCGAGACCACGCAGGGACAGGGTATCTCCGGACGCGTCGATGGGGTCCCCGTCGCCATCGGCCGGCCGGACTGGGTTCAGCGCGAGCACACGACACTCGAGGGCGATGCCACGGAAGACGACCCGTTCGCGCGCTTCGCTCACGACGGCTACACGCCGGTCGCTGTGGCCGTGGACGGAGATCTTTGCGCGGCCCTCGCCTTTGGCGACCGCATCAGACCGAGTTCACGCGACATCATCCAACGCCTGACCGAGGCGGGAACCGACGTCTACCTGTGCTCCGGGGACCACCCCGACACCGTCCAGGCCGTCTCACGCAAGCTCCGCCTCCCCTCGAATCGCGCCTCCGGACACGTTTCTCCCGAGGAAAAGCGCGATCGTGTAGACGCCCTCCGGGCGAACGGACGCACGGTCATGATGGTCGGTGACGGCGTCAACGATGCTGCCGCCTTGCAGACCGCGGACGTCGGGGTTGCCGTGGAAGGCGGATCGACCGCAAGCCTGGTCGCTGCCGACATTTTCCTGACACGGGACGGACTCGACCCCGTCTCCGAGCTTCTAACCGGAGCCGACCACGTGATGCGCGTCATCCGGGGCAATCTCACGTTCTCGTTGAGCTACAACGTCCTCGGTGCCGCCGCGGCCATCGCCGGCCTCGTGGGTCCGCTCGTCGCAGCGATCGCCATGCCCATCAGCTCGCTGATCGTGGTGACCGCCTCCATCCTCCAACGCTCCTTCCAGACGGAGAACGACGGTCGGGCTGACCCTGAAACACCGTCTCCATCCCGGACCGACCGCCCGCCGACAACGGCCACTACCAGCCGTACGGCCACGCCGGGTGCCGTCGCAACTCCTTCCTGAACGCGTCGACCCTACGACCACACCCGATCCAGCCATGGTTGTATTCTACATTCTAACCCCCGTTGCCCTGATACTCGCCGGCCTCGGCGTCGCGGCCTTCTTCTGGTCGGTGCGGACCGGTCAGTATGACGACGTTGAAACTCCGGCCATTCGCATCCTTCTTGATGACGATGCAGACCAACCGGAATCGTGACGCCCTGCACACGCTCCTTCGCACTGCGATCCCCTGCCCTCCGACGTACCCTCTCCTCACTAACCGCGATTCTCCATGAACGACCCCGCCACCCAACCTGACGCTACGACCGCCACCACACGGTCTGATATCGCGCAGCCCGTCACGCCCGTTGCCGGCACAGAAATCGAAGCGCGGACCGCCGAGTTCACATGGACGTCCGTTCCCGATGCAACGGATTACCGGCTGCAGATCGGCCCAGAGGCGGATTTCACGAATCCGTACTTCGACGCAGCGGTCGGCAAGACCACGACGCTCTCCGTCTACGACGTTCTGCCGGAAGACGGGTCTACCTGTTACTGGCGCGTGCATGCCATCACCGATGACGGGGCCACGCCCTGGAGCGGCGTCGCTCATTTCATCGCCTCGCCCGACCCCGTCGTCGAGCAGGCAAACGAAACGGCACGCCAGGCAACCGCAGCCAACGACACGCCCGTTCCGGCCCACCCGACGGAGAAGGCCCCGGTGGACGGTCACTCCGCCACGTTCGAGTGGACGCCCATGCCGACCACGACCGGGTACGAGGTCGAAATCGCGCCAACGACCGACTTCGACGAGCTCGTCGTCAACGTTCCCGTTCGCGACACAAACGTTCTCACGCTCTACGCCATGCTGCCGGAGAACGGGGCAACCTTCGCCTGGCGCGTCCGCGGCGTCCGCCCGGACGGATCGCTCACCGAGTGGTCATCCGCAGCCTCGTTCGTGGCAGCCACCGATCAGGAGGTGATCGACTACGAGGCCGAACTGGAGCGGAAAGCCGAGGAGGAAGCCGAGCAGGAGGCCCTGAAGAAAGCCGAAACGGCGGCTGAGCGTGCGGAGGCCCGGTCCCCGGTGCTCACCGCACAGACGAGTGGTACATTCGCCTACACGGTTGCCTACCTCATCATCTTGACTTTTGCCGCGACTATATACCTGATTGCAAGTGTAGCCTGACGGAAACCCGTCCGACGACACTCACCCACATTTCGAAATCCATGGGTGAGGTCCATGGGTGAGGTGACGGTTTCCTTTGAGAAGCCGTCACTGAGGGCAGCACCGCGCCCGGTCAACCGGCACATCGCCGCGCTTGGCCGGGCGTTGGTGCGTCTACACGCAATTACCGTGGGACCGTACGCTGGGACGGCAGGCGGCGAACCATCGCCGGCAAATGGGTGCTCGCTGTTACATACATTGGTCTGTCCCCGATTTTCGACTCACTCCCCCTCCTCCCTCGATGACGCCCTCGCATTTCTCCCGCTCACAACGCATCCCGGCAGTGGTCCTCTGCCTCCTTCTTCTCCTCTCCGGCTGCCATTCGGGGGATTCAGAGTCGGCGAACACGTCCCATCCCGCCGCTATCGCAATTGACGGTACCTTCGGCGACTGGGATACGGTGCCGGCACTGGCGCGTGACCGCGTAGGAGACGGTACCTCACTCGACCTCACGTCGCTCACGCTGGCGCACGACGACACCTACCTGTTCGTAACGTTCGGACTCGACGCGCCGACGATCCTGCAGGAAAACAACGACCTCACGCTGGCTCTCGATCTGGATGCTGACGCATCTACCGGGAACGCCGATGGTTTCGAGATCACGTGGACCTTCGGGGAGCGGTCGGGCACCTTCTTCGGGGCGAACGACGAGCGCCTCGGACACGCTGATCTCGGGTTTACGTCGCTACCGACCGTCGCCAGCAAACGCTACGAGGTGGCGTTGGACCGGTCGGCAGCCCCCGGCGGCCAGGAATGGCTGGCCACGGGCAGCTCGGTCTGCGCTGCACTGATCGGCGGCGGCGACCGCGTCCCGGATGCCGGGAAAACCTGCTACTCGCTCGCATCGGCATCGCCCAACCCACACGACGATCCGGTCGATCTCGCCCGCCCCCAGGGTACGCAGGTCCGGTTCATGACGCACAACGTTCTGCGCGATACGATCTTTACAGACCCCGTTCTGGAGCCCTACCAGCGGATCTACCAGGCCGTGGCGCCGGACGTCTACGCGCTGCAGGAGGTTTACGAACACGGTGCAGTGGAGACCCGGCGCCGTGTGGCGGAGCTGGCGGGCACCTCCGCCGGGGACTGGTACGCATCGAAGCTCGGACTCGACCTCGTCGTCGTCAGCCGATTCCCCATCTCGGCCGAGCATACGATTCCCGGCTTCGAGGGCTACGAAAGCGGTGCCTTTCTCCTCGACACCCGCGACGCACTAGGTCATCCGATCGTGATGGTGAATATGCATCCGCCCTGCTGCACAGGCGGCGATCCGGACGCCGACATGAAACGACAGCAGGTTGCCGACGCCGTAGCCGCCTTCATGCGCGATACGCGGGCGGACGGCGGACCGCTCGACGCACCCGCCGAAACACCGATCGTCGTCATGGGCGACATGAACTTCGTCGGAGACGCCCAACAGCCCCAAACGATGGTGACCGGCGCGATCCAGAACACGTCTGTCTTCGGCTCCTCCGGTTCGACAAACCAGACGGCCGTGCCGCTCATCGATGTCAACCCGAGCCAGACCGGCTCTCCGTTCCACACGACGTGGGAGAACCCCGGAAGCTCGTTCCCCCCGGGACGGCTGGACTACGCCTACCTGTCGCGAAACGCGGCCCCGGCGCGCAATGCCTACGTTCTGAACACCCGACACCTGCCGGACTCGGTCCGATCCGCTGCAAACCTGCGGGCCGGCGACACCGCGGCAGCCAGCGATCACCTGCCCATCGTCGTGGATCTTGGAGTCGACGACTCCTGACCTGCGTGGCACCGCACGCCTGCCGGAATGCAGGGTACGTACGCGAGCACGGTTTCCGGGAAGGTGTCGGTGACGAGGAGAAAGCCCTCCCCGAAGCGAACGACGCCTTCCCAGTTGCGTCCGGTCGTACCCGCGCGGGCGATCCAGATCGGCGGCGTCTCGGTGCGGCGAATCTGCGACCCGGTGATCTGCAGTTCGACAAGTCGCTCGACGGCACCCCCGTTCCGGTGCGACCATCCGATGCCGTGTTCCATCGCCACCGAGTCCGTTGCCGGATTCAGAGCGTTGACCTCGCCTTCGTAGAGATAGTTCGTCACCCAGAATCGCCCGGCGCTGTCCGCGTTCGTGGCATCGGTCAGGCGGTACTCGAGGGACGGCATGGGCAAGGATGAGATCAGCTGCAGGTCTTCCGTGAGGCGGATCGCAGCGGGGGCAGCGTTCACATTGGCGCCGTTGGCCTCGAACAGCGCGACGAGTGCGCCGTCGTGATGCACCAGCGCCTCATATGCCATGTTCGAAATGGCCACGGGGACCGGGACCTCCTTCGTCTCGGAAAAGGAAAGGGCCGGACGGGGCGATGCACCCGCTGCGCCTTTTCCTACGAATGCACGCATCCCCGACCCGCCGCCGTGTTTGCGGGTCGCCTCAACTGTTGCGAAGACCGTGCGACCCGCGACCGTCACCGCCTCAACGCCCTGGTACCCCGGTACATGCGCAAGGGACGTGGCATCGACCGGAATGGCCTGAGGCGTAATGCCGGGGCTGTCCCTATCGCCTGAAGACCGGTCGACTGCAGCGGTCAGATCCGATCGATGGACGGCATAGACAACGGGGACGGTATCGCCCTGCACGCCCGGATACTGCGGGAGCAGCAGGAGACGGTCGCCCCACCAGGCCAGCCCCGAAAGCTGAGCCTCTCGCCGGCCGGCGGGACCGTTAATCCGGATGCGCCGGGGCACCGCCTCTCGCACAAACCCCGGAGGCATGGTTTCAGCGGAGTCTGCCGGCGGAGACGCCTGCGGAAGCATGGGCCGGTCCGAACCGGTGCG
>NZ_DAXETW010000140.1:0-8865 GCF_051155795.1 Longibacter sp. | reverse complement strand
TGGCGATTGCCATCGCTATTTAGCGGGGCAAAGTCGCCCATCCACTGCCGGTCCCGGCGGTACATGACGCCTGCGCTGAGTCCATAGCCGTTCTGATGAACGATGCGTCGCTGCAGGATGCCGTAGGGTTGCCACATCTGTGCACCGACCGTCAGGTAGTACGGCCCACGTAGGCGCACCGTCGCATTCCCGTCGGTCGCGAACACGGGGGCTACGCCGAGTCCCAGCGAGACGGCTCCGCGATCTCCTGTGCGGACGCTGATTCCGAGGAGGTCTGCACCGTAGCGATAGGAGGCGTTGAGCGACGCGTCCGGGAGGTTTCGTTCGTCGGCCGTGCGGCGAGCAAAGTCCGGCGTGTACAGCGTCGCCGACTGAGAAGTCCCGGCTTCAAGCAAGGTGAGCCGCTTTTCCCGGTTCGTCTCGCGTGTGTCCGGGGCGAAAACGAGTCCCTCGCTCAGTGGCATGGCGGGGGCGCACCCGGTGGCCACGACCAAGATGATGAAGAGAAGCGGGTGGAAACAGAATCGGCCGCGCGGGGCCGGTGGGCGATGTCGGTTGGACAGCATGACAAATCACGAAATGTCACGGATCGGTGTTCGGGCGAGGGCGCGTCAACGCGAAAATCTATCTGCCGCCTACGTTTACCATGTATTGCTCGCTGACGGCCAGGGGTGAGACGATGCGTCGACCGACGGTCCGGTAGCGGACGGCAAGCCGGTTGCACGGGACAGATGACGCGCGTCCTCACACCTCCTTCACCCAAATTCCAGGGCCGTTGCTGGAACGCGGGAAACGTGTAACCGGCATTTCGGTACGTTGGAATCCAGCAAGCCGACGCCCGGCTCTGCAGCGTTTTTAGGTAAAGAAGAATCTGCAACCGAAGAAAAAGGGAGCTTACCTCCGATACCGGACGACAGGCCTCACCTCGTCGCCCTGATGCGGCATCCTTGCGATGCTGCTAGTGCGAGGCTTCTCGCCCTGCGAGAAGATAACAGTGGACGTCGAAAGGCTTCGGGCGGCTACCCACATTGTCAAAGAAGAGGTTCTTCTTCCCTGGCGCTGCACCCGGCGACGCTTGCTGCCTATGCCGACGCCCCGGCCCGGACCGAGCCCGCTGCTCGCGTTCGACCGGGGCGTTCCTGATTCGCCCGGTCCTCTGCACCCGCACCGATGCGGGGCCTCGTTCTGCTTTTTCGTCCCGATGATCCAGCTCACCGACATTTCCCTCTCGTTCGGGGGGACGCCCATTTTCCGCAACCTCTCCTGGACCATCACGCCGGAAGGGCACCGGATTGGCCTGATCGGCCCGAACGGGGCGGGCAAAACGACCCTTCTGAAGGTGATCTCCGGCGAGCAGCCGGTTCACGATGGTCGGGTCGAAACGGGTAAAACGAGCGTCGGCTACCTGGAGCAGGATATCCAGGAGTTGCCGCCGGAACGGTCGGTGCGTGAGGAAACGCTGCGCGCCTTCGACGACGTCCTCGACCTGGAGCGCAAGGAAGAACGGATCACGGAAGAACTTGCGGCCACGACAGACTACGAGAGCGACGCGTACCAGAAGCTGCTCGACCAGCTGCAGCGTGTTCAGGAGGCGCTGAATGCCCGGGAAGCCCACCGGATTCGCTCCCAGGCCGACGCCACCTTGACGGGGCTCGGCTTCGACCCGGACGACCTCGACCGTCCCATCCGCACCTTTTCCGGCGGGTGGCGCATGCGCGTCGCCCTGGCGAAGTTGCTTCTGCAGCGTCCCGACATTCTCCTGCTCGATGAGCCCACGAACCACCTCGACATCGACAGCATCGACTGGCTCGAGGGGTATCTAAAGAATTATCCCGGGAGCGTCATCATCGTGAGCCACGACCGGTATTTCCTGGACCGGATGGTGAACAAGACGGCGGAGCTGACGCGCGGTCAGGTCGACCTCTACGATGGAAACTACTCGTATTATCTGGAGGCGAGGGAAGAACGGCGCGAACAATGGCGCAATGCGTACGAGAACCAGCAGCGCCGCATCAAGGAGATCAAGGACTTCATCGCCAAGTTCCGGTATAACGCGTCCAAGGCCAGCCAGGTGCAGAGTCGCATCAAGAAGCTGGAGAAGATGGACCGGATTCCCGAGCCGCCGAGCGAGGATTCCACCATCTCCTTCCGCTTCCCGGAGCCGAGACGGTCCGGAGCGATCGTGCTCGACGTGTCCTCCTTTTCCAAAACCTACGAGTCCGAAGAGGGGCCTGTCGAGGTGTTCGATGATGCCGACCCGCTGACGATCGAGCGAGGGGACAAAATCGCGCTCGTCGGTCCGAACGGCGCTGGCAAGTCTACGCTGGCGCGGATTCTGGACGGAAGCGAGTCCTTTGAGGGGGAGCGGAGCCTCGGCCACAACGTCGACATGTCGTTCTTCGCCCAGCACCAGGCCGATGAACTGGAGTCGGGACAGACGGTCCTGGACGCCGTTCGGTCGGTTTCGCCCGGGACGCCCGAGACGGAGCTCCGAACGCTTCTCGGTACCTTCCTCTTTCGGGGCGATGACGTGTTTAAGGATGTCAGCGTCCTTTCCGGTGGCGAGCGGAGTCGCGTAGCTCTGGCGCGAACGCTTTTGTCGCCGGCAAATTTTCTCATCCTGGATGAGCCGACGAATCATCTCGACATTCAGTCGAAGCAGGTGCTCATCGAGGCGCTGCAGCAGTATGGCGGTACGTTCGTGATCGTGAGCCACGACCGGCACTTTCTGGACGAGGTCGTGGATAAGGTCTGGCGCGTCGGGCACGGGGAGGTCCGCGAGTTTCTTGGCAACTACACCGAGTATCGCTGGCAGGTCGAGGAAGGGTCGGCACGGGCGCTCAACGAGCCGGACGCCGCCTCCACGTCGAAGGAGGCATCCGCTGCCGCGTCGCAGGCATCGTCCCGGCGCAATGGCAAGAGCACGTCTGGGAAAACGTCATCGAGCGGGGCGTCCGATGCTACGCCGGACGATCCACTCGCCGGGCTGAACTCCTATCAGGTCAAGAAGAAGCTGGAGGAGACGGAAGCGGAGATTCTGGAGAAAGAGGAGAAGCAGGAAGCCATCGAGGAAAAGATGGCAGATCCGAACGCGTACGGCGAGAACGGACAGGCGCGCGAGCTGTCTCGCGAATACAATGCGCTAAAGAAGGACCTTGCTGCGTTGTACGACCAGTGGGAGATGCTCACCGATCGCGTGATGGCTATGGACGAGTAGGACCCACAGGCCGTGACGACCTGCCCGCAGGATGCGGCTTATGAGATCGCCCCGCCCCCGAATGAATTGCCGTTTCCGATGTATCGAATGCCTCGCTTCCGTCGCATCCCCCGCCTGGTTCGCCTCTTCCTCGTGGCTCTCGCGCTGTCGAGCGCCGGCGTCATGCCTGTGTCCGCACAAATCTTCGAATTGCCGCGCCCGGATACGTCTGACACGCGCTCGTTCGGCGTCTCCGTAGCCATGGCCGGCGATGTCGCCGTCGTTGGGGCGAGCGGCGAGAACGAATGCGGCACCAACTCCGGCGCGGCCTACGTCTACGAACGGGATTCGACCGACGGCGCATGGAGCCGGGCCGCGCGGCTGACCCCGAGCGAGTGCCGCGAGGGCGCCTTTTTCGGGGAAACGGTCGACGTCGATGGCAACCGGATCATCATCAGTGCGTCCAGCGAGTTCTTCGCTTCCCCCAAGTCGAATGCGGCATACATCTTTGAGCGGGATGCGACGGGAGATTGGGCCGAAGCCGCGCGCCTGACCGGTGCGGTCGGACGCGAGGAGGGGGCCTTCGCTGCAGACGTGGCGATTCAGGGCGACCGGGCGGTCGTAACCACCTCCGGCGACGTCGACGGCGCATACGGCGGGACCGTGTACGTTTTCGACTTCGATTCCGAAGGGGACTTCTGGCGGCGTACCGCGCGTCTTCGCGCCGAGCAAGGCGTCCAGCGCGGGGTCCTCGGCGGCGCGCTGGCGATTGACGATACACGGATTGCCGTGGCCGCTTCCACTTACTTCGGCCGGGAGCCCGGCTCCGTCTACATCTTCGAACAGTCCGAAAATGGAAGCTGGGAGGAGTCAGAAATCATCCCGAACATCGACGACTTCTTTATCTCGCTCTCCCTTCACGGCACCCGCCTGATCGTCGGTCAGTCGCGCGCGGGGCGCAAGGATTCAGGTATTGCGACCGTCTACGAGGATCTCGGGGCGACGTGGTCCAAGGTGGCGACCCTGCGGCCATCGACTCCGTACGAGTCCGGTGCGTTCGGTTCGACGGTGTCGATCCATGGCGACTGGGCTCTCGTGACCGGGTACGACGAACAGCTCGGGCAGGATTTCAACATCGACCGCGTGGTCTACGCCTTCCGCCGCGACGACAGCGCGTCCTGGCCCCAGCGGCGAATCATCGACATCGGCCGCGTTGCGTTCGGTGCCGCGATCGATCAGGACGGCACGGCCGCCATCATCAGTTCAGTACCCGAAACGGAGGCCGGCAGCGCCTACATCGTCCAGCTTCGATAGCTGCGGCGTCCGGTTCCGGAGCGTAGCAATAACACACGGGCAGTCGTGGAACGCGCCGGCGGAAAAAGTCGGCACCGCTGCGTACACTGTATCCGGACGGGCCTCGGCCCCGTCCGTGTATGCCCCGAAACGATGATTGCTGACGATCTCCACGCGATGCGTTCGGTTGCCGTTGCTGTTTTCGACACGGTCGGTGAGGCTGAACTCGCGCGTCTTCGCCTGCAAGACGCCGGTATCTCCTGCGTGATTTCCGGAACGGGCACGGCCGGTCTGCCAGCGGCCATGTTCTCCGGCGTCGCCGCACGCGTCCGAATAATGGTAGCGAAATCTGATGCCGAGGCGGCCCGTGCGGTGCTCGAGGCCGAGTAACGGGGGACCGTCGACATCATGAAACCATCATGAGCCGGCCCGGGTGGAAACCGGAACAGGAATTGCCGCTTCCATATTCCGCAGAACCTTCGTTGCAACGATAGAGCGTTTCCTGTCGGGTTCCTCGTCTCCCAGGCGTCGTTCCGATGCCGATGGAGGCGTCGGCTGGCGACCCGGCCCCCGTATGATTTCGTCCCCCTCCTCACAATTCCCGGAGCACATGGACCGGAAGGCTACTGTTCTTTCCATCTGCATCGCGGCTGTGCTGATGCTGGCGGGATGCTCCGGGTCGTCCAACACGCAGGCGCCGCCGGAAGCCGAATCCTCCCCGGTGACGCCGCCCCCGACGGTGACGGACAGCGGGCCCTCCTCGCCGGAGGCTCCGTCGGAACCACCGCCGGACGCGGTGACGCAGCTCATCCAGGATGCGCTCCGGTCGGACGGAAGCGTCTCGTACCGGGAGCTCATCGACCGGCTCGGTACGCCACGAAGCGTGAGCGTCGAACCGGTCGCGAACACCTACGACCCCAAAGTGGTCGACACCCTCCGGACGATGGCGTGGGCGGGAGTGGAAGCTCTTGTCTACGACGTGGCGAGTGAACCGCGGTCCTTCCTGATCCGGTTCTCGGTCCTCAGCGCGCAATATCAAACGCCGGAAGGGCTGCGCGTGGGCGATTCTCATTCCCGGGTTGTCGACCTGATCGGCAAGCCCACGGAGCGCAATAACGGGAGCAACGAGTGGGTCTATCAGGAGAGCGATGCGACGCCGACGGCGATGATTCTCTTCCTTAAGCGTGGAACCATCCAGCGGATCGACTGGGAGTTTTACTTCAGCTGATCCGACGATGGTGTTACCTCACCCGGTCGCATGGCGGCTCTTGGTGGGGAACGAGGGCTGTGGATATTGCGCACGGGTTACGAGAATCCACACCCGTTTCGAAACCCGCACCGGGGCCCGGGATTGGATCGGACGCAACCGCATTCAGGGTCGCGGAGCCGTTTTTGCGGTTCATCCAACCGTCCCGGCGGGGCCGTCGGGTGGTATCCTCGGATTCCGGCACGCGAAGCCCCTTTGCGTCACTCCCTTGATTCGTCCAGTCCCTCCCCCCATGGCAGATTCCTCCACACTCGCACGTTCTGAATCGAAGGGTGGGGTCCGCATGGTTGATGTCTCCAGCCAGCCCGACTCCGTTCGTACGGCCGTCGCGGCGGGACGGGTCGTCCTCGGGCCGGACGCGTTCGAGGCCGTGCGCGAACGAACGGTGCGTAAAGGCGATGTGCTGACGACCGCACAGATCGCCGGCATCCAGGGCTCGAAGCAGACGAGCAGCCTGATTCCGCTGTGCCACGACGTGCAGATCGACGGCGTCGAGATCGAGTTTGCCTTTGACGAGGAAGAACACGCGATCAACATCCGCGCGTTCACGAAGTCGGTCGGGCTTACCGGCGTCGAAATGGAGGCGCTCACGGCCGTCTCGATTGCGGGCCTTACGATCTACGACATGTGCAAGTCGATCACCCGAGACATTTACATCGACGACGTTCGCCTGCTCGCCAAGACCGGTGGGCAGAGCGGCAACTGGAAGAGCGACCGTCCCGAGCCGACGCCGGATCCTCAGGCCGAGCCCGGTGCACCTGCTGTCAATTGAAGAACGCGTCCGGCGCGGCGTATCCCGCCGGTCCGAGATCGGCTTCGGACACGACCGGGCGTCCCACCTCCCTGCGTAGCCACCGACTTCCATTTCCATGACGCCCCCACCGAACACGCCTGTGGCCGACGTTTCCCCCGACCGAATCGCAACCTTTTCGGCGTTTGCTTCGATGGGGTCGCTGAGCATCACTCAGGACCTCACGCACGCGGTTCTACGAAGCATCGGGGACATGGACGGCACCGACCCGGAGCTGGTTGCAGAGGAGACGCTCTGCCTGGTCGCGACGGCGACGGCGCGGGCGGCGGAAATTGGTCTGCAGGACGAGCCCGGCCACGCGCAGGCGATCCGGCAGACCCTGCTGAACCTGCCGTTCACGTACCGGGACTACCTCATCGGCCATGCCATGGTCGCCCAGGAGGACCCGGAGCTTTCCGGGATTGCGGAGGAGGTTCGCTCCCGCCTGTCGCGTAAGCAGGAGTTCTACACCACGCATCTGCCTCAGGGACAATTTCCCGGTCCACACGCCCTCAAGGACAAGATGGAGCTTTGGATGGGCCGTGTAAGCCCGCCGAAGCTGCCGGAGTCGCCGCAGGAGCGGCTTGAATCCCTGGGCCTGGTCGACCAGCTGCTGGCACACGTGAAGCTGGTCCTCGCATACGGCCGACGGGGAGAGATCCCAGGGGAAGGATGACAGAACCGACCGGGATGTCGGGCGTGCCGGTGCGAATCGTCCGCCCTTCAGGTCGTAAGAGATGCCGTGCTACTCTTTTTCCCGCACCCGCGACGTCGATTCCGCCGACTCATCCTCAGCCTCGGAAGGAGAATCGGTCGATGTGAGAAGGTCATCGTCCGTGTCGACGCCGCTCATTTCGCTCTCGAAGTCGTAGTCGTCGAGGAGTTCGGACGCGGACGACGAAAATACGTCCTCGATTTGCCGGACGGATAACTGCGTTTCTTCCACCTCTTCCATCAGCGTGTCGAGCTGAAAGGTGATCTCCTCCGGGTTCTGCATGGTCCACGACTCCTCGTGGATGTACTTGACGATGTCCTCGATGGTGCCCAGCTGTGCGCCGAGTACCTCGAGGTTTTCGTGGCCTTTCTTGAAGCGGGCGAGGCGCTGCTTCAGCACCTTCATGCGGCGCTGTTTGACGCGCCGAACCCGCTCGGAGTCATCGGCCATGTCGTCTTTCAGGTCGCGGATCTGCTGCAGCACCTGGCCCTCTGAAGCCCCATTCATCTGCCCGCGGTAGCGCTCGCGCTGGTGCAGCATCTGGAGATAGGACTCGATCAGCCCGTCGATCTTCTTTACGTGGCTGTCGAGGAGCCCCTGGGAGGCGTAGCTTAGTCCCTGGTAGTTCGTGCGGATCTCATCGCGGAGATCGCGGAGGCGTTTGACGCGCCGCTGGTCTTCCCGGCTCAGGCTGCGAAAGATCTCGTTCTTGGACGGGGCGCGGTTGCGTTCCGCCATCTTCTGTGAGCGGACATGGCGCCGGTAGCGCTCATTGCGGGGCATGATGCCCATGTATAGTAGCTCGCCGGCCATCACGAAAATTAGCGGCAGCCATGCCGGCACGGTCGTGACGCTGGCGATGCCGAGCGAGATGGCGATCCCGGCAACGATAAAGATCAGGTTGCCGCGGTGCAGGAACGCCTCACGCGTGTAGTTGATCGGTTCTCGGCTCATACCGTACAGCAGGGGTCAATCAGGAAGCTCCCGGGGGTCGAGGCGCGGGTGGGAGAAACCAGAGGGCGCCTCGGTGCACCCATGGTACGCAGCACGGCACGTCGTTGTTACCGCACACAAACCGTATTGGGTGGATGCAAGCGGCGGGCCGAAAGCTCACGCATCCCGCATCCGGCCAATGGTCTTGTCCGGCAGATCGCCGTCGGAGTTATCCTCTGCCGGCGCGTCGGAGGACGATGTCTCGTCTCCGGTCGGAGCGTCGCTCTGCCGGGGAGACGGGCTGGCATCCGCTGTCCGCGTCGGCTGCACCGATTCCTTGAACTGGCGCACGAGGTCTCGGGCCCGGGCTTCCCGCTCCGCCTCGGCCTGTTTGCGCTCGTAGGCGGCGACGTCATCTTCACCCACCGCGTCGCTCGACCGAGTCGCGGCGTCCTCGTCCATCGCGACTTCCAGACGTGCCTGCGACTTCGCAATTTCAGCGGATAGGGAGTCGACCACCGACTGCGTGTCGCGGAGCAGCGATGCGCCGGCGCGCTTCATCTTCTGGACAAGCGACGCCGTGTTCTGCTGGCGCTCAGATGTTCTCTTGAGCGCGCTCAAACGCTTCTTCATTCGAAGGCGCTTCTTTTCCGCCTCTTTGATTCTGTCAA
>NZ_DAXETW010000139.1:0-17731 GCF_051155795.1 Longibacter sp. | reverse complement strand
GCTTTCTCGAGCATCGGGGTGTCGAAAGATCCGGGCACCAGCGCGTTGATCCGGATGCCTTGCGATGCATATTCCTGGGCGGCCGACTTGGTCAGAGCCAGCACACCGGCCTTGCAGGCCGAGTAGATGCTGGCGCCGCTGGTCCCACCGAGTCCGTTAATGCTCGACACGTTGACGATCGCCCCACCCGGTGGGTCCTGTGAGAGCATCTGGTTGATCTGGTGCTTCATCCCGATCCAGACGCCGCGTAGATTGGTTGCCACCGCCCGGTCGAACGTATCGACGTCAAAGGCGTGCGTCGGCATCCCGGCCCCTTCGGTCGATGCGGCGTTGTTGACCGCCACATCCAGCTGGCCGAAGACGTCCGCAACGTCGGAAACCAGGGCCTCCACCTGCTCCGGGACGCTGACGTCCGTTGGGAAGAACCGGGCCGATCCGCCGCTCGCTTCGACTTCGGCGACCACCCGTTCACCGGCGTCTACGCCCCGGGCGGCGATGGCGATACGGGCCCCTGCCGACGCGAACGCGTCGACCATCGCGCGGCCGATGCCTGACGTCCCGCCGGTGATAAGCACGACGCGATGATGGAAGGAGTCGGAACGGTCGGTCGATAGCATGGCGGTTGCGTCGTCAGGGAAAAGGAGGCGTCGCGGTATACCGGGACGGCAGACCGACAGGACAACGTCGCGAATCCGCGGCACTTCGACAACGGCAGGCGGGCGTTTCCCGGTTGAACGGTGATGCCCGCGTCCTCGTCATGTGCTTTTCAAGCCCTGTGCGTTGCATCCAGAAGGTGCTGTGGCTACGTTTTGTCCTGCCCGGAACCCGGAAAGGAGGTCCCGGCCATCGCCCGACGACCAGTGACCAGTGATCGCACCATGAGCGAGCTCTTCGACAAGATTGTATCCCTCTGCAAACAGCGAGGCATCATCTTCCAGTCTTCCGAGATCTACGGAGGGCTCAGTGCGACGTACGACTACGGGCCGCTGGGTGTCGAACTGAAGCGCAACGTCAAGGAGCACTGGTGGCAGTCGATGGTCTACCAGAACGACGACATTGAGGGGGTCGATGCCGCCATTCTCATGCACCCGAAGACGTGGGAGGCGTCCGGGCATACCGACGCCTTCAACGACCCGCTGATCGACGACAAGGCGAGCGGTAATCGCTACCGTGCCGATGAATTGATCGAAGACTACATCCGCGACCTGCGGTCTGACGGGGAGGAGGAGCACGCCGCCGATGTTCACGAGCGCCTCGTCGAGGCCCTGAACGCGGGGGATGACATGCCGGAGGCCCTCCACGCCATCATCATGGAGGAGGAGATTCCCGCACCGGATTCTGGAGCGTTCGATTGGACGGAGGTTCGCCAGTTCAACCTCATGTTCGAAACGCACATGGGCCCGTTGAAGGAGGAGGGCTCGCGCCTTTTCCTCCGTCCGGAAACCGCTCAGGGCATCTTCGTCAACTTTCGCAACGTACAGGAGCCGACCCGGCAGCATGTACCGTTCGGCATCGCGCAGATCGGGAAGGCGTTCCGAAATGAGATCGTCGCGCGCCAGTTCGTCTTTCGGATGCGCGAATTCGAGCAGATGGAGATGCAGTACTTCGTCAAGCCCGGGACGCAGGACGAGCACTTCGAGCGCTGGAAAGCCGATCGTATGGAGTGGCATCGCAGTCTCGGCATCGACCCGGACAACCTGCGGTACCACGAGCACGAACAGCTGTCGCACTACGCTGATCAGGCCTTCGATATCCAGTACAACTTCCCGATTGGATGGAAGGAGTTGGAGGGGATCCATTCACGCACAGACTTCGACCTGCAGCGCCACGCCGAGTACTCGGGGAAGAACCTGACGTACTATGATCCCTTCGAGCAGGAGAAGTACATCCCGTACGTCGTCGAAACGTCGGTTGGGCTCGACCGAACGGTTCTGATGCTTCTTTGCGATGCCTACTACGAGGAGGAGGTCCGGGGCGATACGCGCTCTGTGCTTCGCTTCCACCCGGAAATCGCGCCGATCCGCGCGGCCATTTTTCCGCTCGTGAAAAAGGAAGGCCTTCCCGAGATCGCCCACGACATCGAAGCCGACTTGCGGAAGCACTTCAACGTGAAGTATGACGAGCGCGGCTCCATGGGCAAACGCTACCGCCGAATGGACGAGGCGGGTACGCCGTTCTGTATTACCGTCGACTTCGACACGAAGGAAGACAACACTGTGACGGTCCGCGACCGGGACTCAATGGAGCAGGACCGCGTCGCCATCGACCAGCTCGCCACCTACATCTTCGATAAATCGCGCAACTGGACGCGGGGGTAGGTGTCAATGTGTGAAGGTGTGAACGTGTGAATGTGTGGACGACGTTAGGCCATTCGCTGGATCGAGCCCTATCCCTTGATCCCTGACCGCTCCCAGCTCCCGAAACTGATATGCGCGGGCCCCGGCGTGTGTATCTGGTGGTTCTGTTCTGGATCTCGCTTCTCGTGTGCTTGACGTCGTACCTCGGCGCGGGGTACCGTGCCGCAGCCGCCCAGGACGCGCTGTCGGCAGACACGGTGGCACCGGAGGCGGTCCATGAGGTGACCGCCCACTTCGCATTGCGCAGCCATCCGTGGCTCAGCCTCCACCACTTTCTCTACCAGTGGGCGTGCACGGAGGACGCCGATCGGCGTTGTGCCCGACGGATGACGGTGTCGGAGAAAAAGATGCTGGCCGCACTGCCGGAGCCGGACCGTATCCTCTGGCTGCAGGCGGTGGAGTTGTATCGCGCTGTGCAGGACCGGAGCCTTCTCTTCGACGACGCCCTCATTCAGGTCAAATCGCTGATTTCGGAGCCTGCGGATTCCATCCCGGCGAACCTGTCCGACGTGCCGCTGGGGCTCGGAAAGGCACTTGAGGCGGCCATGCCGGTGTACCGGAAGCACTGGTGGGACCAGCACCGGGAGCGTGCACGGCAATGGATGAGGACCACCGCCGCCACGCTCCGGTCCGTCGAAGCCTCATCGGTTGCGCAGCTCGAGCACGTATATGGCGGCACCTGGCCGGAGGAGCCGGTCCAGGTCGACGTGACGCCGTACGCGAACTGGGCGGGGGCGTACACAACCGTCCGTCCGACGCACGTCATCATCATGGCGGATGGCAACGGCGGGGACGCACGAGATGTAGAGGTGTTACTCCACGAGTCGGCCCACGGTGACTTTTTCACGCAGCCCCTCAAGAGCACCCTCCGGACGGCGTTTCGCGCACATCAGGCTGAACCGCCGGATCGGCTGTGGCACTCGGTCATCTTTTTCGTCTCGGGCGAGGTCGCCCGCCGCACGGTGGCCGACCGCCCAAGCGAGTTTAAGCCGTACTGGGCGGGCATCGACGCCTTCGTGGAAGGGGAGAGACGCAACGAATTCGACGCCCTCCGGTCGACCCTCGGAGCGCTGTTCGAGGGGATGATCGAGCGAGATGCGGCCTTCGATGCACTCGCCTCCCGACTCTCTGCAACAAGTAGTGCCGGGACGGATGCGCCGGAGTAGGGATACAGGCTCTTCGCCGGTTGGCTGACGCCGTCTCCCTACGCTGTGTCGACCACACTCCGTTCCACGAGGTCGGCGATCTCCCGGTTTGCCATGCCCAGCCGATCCTGCAGGACGCTGCGAGTATGTTCTGCGTACTGCGGGGGCGGGGACAGGGGGCGCCCTGCAAGACGACCGGAGAACGCCACCTGTCGAAGTCCGGCAGGATGTCCGTCCGGTCGGAGCGTCATGGCCTCGGCCGGGCCCTGCTCGAAGACCTGCGGCATGGATCGCACGCGGCCGGCCGGTACATTGGCCTTCTGCAGGTCGGTCAGGAGCTCTTCCGTGTTCAGCCCGGAAAGCGCCGATCGCAGCGCAGCGTCGAGCGAGGCGCGGTGCTCCACACGGTCCGCATTTGTTGCGTACCGAGCATCGTCGGGCATATCGTCCAGGCCGAGCCGTTCGCAAAGCGCACGGAATTGCCGGTCTGTGCCGACGGCCAGCACAAGTCGTTCGCCGTCGGCCGTCGGGTAGAGCGTGCCGTACGGCGCAATGTTCGGGTGGGCCGACCCCATGCGTTCCGGAATATGCCCGGCGACAAGGTAATTCGTGGCCTGGTTGACGAGGGCCGACACCGCCGCCTGGAGGAGCGACACCGATACGACCCCGCCACGACCGGTTTGCATACGCTCGATCAGCTTCACCAGCAGCCCTTCCTTCAACTGATGGGCAGCGAGGACATCCATCAACGCTACCGGGAGCTTGGTAGGCTCACCGTCCGCTGGACCGTTCATATACGTGAAGCCGGACTCTGACTGGATGACGGCGTCGTACCCGGCACGCGGATCATTTTCCCCGTAGCCGGTGATCTGCCCGATAATGAGTCGGTCGTTGAGAGCGCGAAGGGTCGAGGCACCCACGCCGAGACGCGTGGCTGCGCCGGGTCGATAGCTCGAAAGCACGACGTCCGCGCGCTCGACGAGGCGATGAACGACGGCCTGCCCGTCTTCAAGCGTCAGGTCTACGGCGACGGACTGTTTCCCGTGGTTGCAGCAGCAGAAATACGCCGACCGGTCATCTTCTCCGTCGCCGGTTTGATCCGGCGCCCACCAGCGCCGCGTCACGTCTCCTCGCGTTCGCGGGTTCTCGACCTTGATCACAGTCGCACCCAGTTCTGCGAAAAACTGCCCCACGGACGGCCCCGCCAGAACGCTCGCCAGTTCGATAACCAAAAGGTCGGAAAGCAAGGCAGATGGCACCGGGTTTAGGTGTGAACGTGTTGAGGTGTTCAGGTGTCAAGGTGTCAAGGTGCAAGGTGGCAAGGTGTAGATCTAACGCTGCAGCACACCCGCCCGCTTTCTCCCTGTCTCCCTTTCCCCTATCCTTACCTCTCGTTCTCTCGCCAGACACGGAGGGCGTTGCCGCCGAGGATTCTGGCGATGTCGGCATCGGAGTACTGGCGCCGCAGGAGTTCTTCGACCAGGTTCGGATAGGTGGATGCGTCCTGCAGGTCCCGGGGAAGGGAGAAGACGCCGTCGTAGTCAGAGCCGAGCCCGACGTGCTCGATTCCGACGAGGTTGACCACGTGGTCGATGTGGTCGGCGACGTCGCTGACGCTTCCAATCGGGTTGGCCGTCCGGACGCTGTCGGCGTAGGCAACGGCACGGACATCGTCCTCGGCCCAGCCCTGCTCGTCGATATGCGCCTGAATCTGCTCTTGAACCGGTTCATTGGCGTCCTGATAGTCTTCCCGCAGAAACGACGAGCCAAAGTTGATCATCACCACCCCGTCATTTTCGGCAATAGCGCGGATCAGGTCGTCGGAGAGGTTGCGTTCCCATCCCGGGGTGAAGTGGCGGCAGGACGAATGTGAGGCGATAACCGGCTTGGAGGTCACGTCCAGGACGTCGTACGCGGTCGAGTCGGTCACATGCGAGATGTCGACCATGATGCCGAGCCGGTTCATCTCGGCGACGACCTCCTCCCCGAACGGGCTCAGCCCACCCCAGCGCGCCGCGGTCGTGTCGTAGGACGCATCGCCGATGCGATTGTGCGTCGCGTGCGTCAGGGTGATATACCGGATGCCGCGATTGTAGAAATACTCGACATTGGCGAGATCATCCTCGAGGCCAGCCCCGTTCTCCATGCCCATTGGCAGGGCAATCTTGCCCGCGGCAGCGATCTGCTCGATGTCGTCCGGGCTCGTAGCAATCTCAAACTTTCCGGGGTTCTCGGCCTCGATCGTCTCAACGAGGTGGATCAAGGAGTCGGCTCGGGTTTTTGCAGCACCCGCCGAGTCCTGCAGTTCGACCGGGATGTAGATGGACATAAACGGAGCATCGAGCCCGCCGGTCTTCGCGCGCGGGTAGTCGAAGTCCCCGAACGTGCTGTCGCCGACGTTTTGTCGGTATCTCATCAGCCGGTAGGGCACATCAACGTGCCCGTCGACCACGAGATGCGTTCGGGTGAGCGAGTCCGCTCTCTCCGCGAGCGACCGATCGGGATCGACGGACTGATCCGAACGGCACCCCCCGACCGCAAGGACGGCAACGCCGAGGATCAGGAGAAAAAGCGACGATGGATCGGACGCGTGGAGCATGGGCGGGGGTAGGGGCTGGGATGGCGTTGTCAGCATCGCCCAATGATACGCACGCATCCGGTCCGTCGTCAACCGAAATCCGGGCCTCGATGCGATCATGCCGGGGCGTGCCGGGCCCTGCTCCCTGTGACCGCTGCTTCTCTCCCGATGGCTATGCCGCCGATCGTCCCGTCGACCATTCCTCGCTCAGGTCGACGAGGTAGGAGGGTGTGTCGAGGAGGCGCGGACCATACCAGGAGAACAGCTGGCCGTCAACGATCTCGATCGGAGTGTCGGGAAGAGCCTCCCGTAGATCCGCCGTGAAGGTATCTTTCTGGTGAAACGGAAATGGCTCACTGGAGCAGAGGACGACGTCAGGTTCGGCGTCCGCGATTTGCGTCAGTGTCACCTCCGGGTAGCGCGTTTCTTCAGAAAAGACATTCTGAAAGCCGCCGCGCGTCATCACGTCGTGGATGAAGGTGTCGTGTCCCACACTCATGTACGGTTCTCTCCAGATGAGATATACGGCGCGGGTGCGGGGCGTGATTGTGAGCCGGTCGAATCGGTCGGTGATCGTCTGTGCCATGGTCCGTGCGGCTGCGCCCGTTCCCGTCAGTTGGCCGACGGTGCGGATCATCTCACACGCATCCGGGACGGTTCGGACGTCCGTCACGTAGACGGGCACGTCCAAGCGAGCGACATCGTCCTTCTCGTTTTCCTCGAGGTTCGCCAGGACAAGATCTGGGTTCAGTTTCGTGAGGGCGTCGTGCTTCACGTTCTTGGTGCCACCGACGATCGCTTTCGTCTCCCGCCAGTCCTCCGGCCGTTCGCAGAAGCGAGTGATGCCTACAACGCGGATCCCAAGGTCAAGCGCGTGGAGCAGGTCGGTAATGGAGGGGACGAGCGACACGATCCGTTCCGGCCGCCGGGGCAGATGCACCTGACGGCCCAGCGCGTCTTCACCGTGGAAACCGTCGAAACCGTCGGATGAGTGGGGACCGACTTCAGGGGCACCGGACATGGAAAATCGGGGGCGTGTGCGTCGGAAGGGGAGGGACGGATCGGTAAGCGTCGGGCCAGCGTCGTGGCCGTCAGTTTCCGTTGATGCGGAGGGACGCCAGCAGCCGCTCATGAAGACCGTCGAAACTGCCGTTGCTCATGACAACGGCGAGATCGCCGGACCGAAGATCGGTTTGCAGATGCTTGAGCAGCTCATCCGTATCTTCGACGCCCATTGCGGGTACCTCGTGCTCGGCGATCGTGCGGACGACCACGGCCGGGTCGAGCATCGCGTCTGCGTCGTCGTTGTGGCGAACGGGAGGAGCCTTCAGGAAGGCGACGTCCGCTGCTGCGAGCGCGTCACCGTAGGCCGACTCGAAAATTTTTCGACGGCTGGAGTTGGACCGCGGCTCGAAAATCGCAACCAGGCGCCGATCGGGATAGGCGTCCCGCAACCCGTTGATTGTGGCGCGCACGGCTGTCGGGTGGTGCGCGAAATCGTCGATGACGAGCACTCCACCTGCTTCGCCCCGGACCTCTTGGCGGCGCTTCATCCCCTGCCACGAGGCAAAGCCCTCAGAAATCTGCGTGGATGAGCAGCCTTCCGTAAACGCCAGCGTGGCGACGGCAAGCGCGTTTTGTAAATTGTGGTGTCCGTGCATCGGCAGCGTATACGCACCGCGGGCGAGCCCGCCCATGGTGAGGGTGAACGAGATGCCGTCCTCGGAGACGTCGACGTCCCGCGCGGAGACGTCGTTGCCATCCTGCAGGCCGTACGTTCGCGTTCGGGCGTCCGTGTGATCGGCCAGAGCGCGCACGTCCGGATCGTCGCCGCAGAGGACGAGGATGCCGTCCCGTGGGTCCAGGGTTCCGGCAAACGCTTCGAAAGCGGCCCGGTAGTCGGTTTCGTCCTCGTAGATGTCGGCGTGGTCGAACTCCATCGACGTGATGATCGCCCGATCCGGCACGTAGTGCATCATCTTGGGCTGTTTGTCGAAGTAGGCGCTGTCGTACTCGTCGCCCTCGACGACAAACGGCTGGTCCGACCCGAGCGCGTAGGATTCGCCGGTATTCTGCATTACGCCTCCTACGAGAAAGCCGGGATCGGCGCCTGCCGCCTGCAGCACGTGGATGAGAAGGCCCGTCGTGGTGGTTTTGCCGTGCGTGCCCGCCACAACCAGGGACCGTCGTCGTTCGTGTTGCAGGAAGTAGTGGGAGAGCGCTTCGGGAAAAGAGGCCTGGACGAGGCCGCGCTCACGGGCGGCTGCGGCTTCGGGATGCGTCGGAGTGCAGGCATTGCCCACGACGACAAGGTCCGGCGCCGGATCGAGGTGATCGGGATCGTAGCCTTCCACCACCTCGATGTTGCGCTCGGCGAGGTGCGTGCTCATGGGCGGGTAGATGGATTCGTCCGAGCCCCGCACGCGGCAGCCGGCTTCCTTGAACAGGCCGGCAAGCGCGCCCATCCCCGTGCCGCAGATGCCAATCAGGTACACGTCCTCCAGCGCGTCGGCCGGCGGCAGGTCGGGACGGTCGAAGACGCGAAGGTCCGCGTCCGGCAGGCGATCAATGGAGCGCATCAGGGGGGGAGGGGATCAGGTGCAGGAAACGGCGGGGAGGAACGGTCTACGACGGTTCCTCCGGAGGAGGCGATTCCGGGGATTCCGGCGGCTGACCGCCGGTGATCGAGTACCGAAGGATCGCATCCGTGTCTTCGTTTGGGTCCAGCACTTCATCCGGGACCATGCCGAGGTCCTTTGCGCGCTTAAACCACTGCTGCCGCGCGAGGGCCTGCATGTCCTCGACGGAGTCCGCCTCATCGACGATCTCCATGCCGAGGAGCGTCTCGACGACGTCCTCCATCGACACGATGCCCGCCATGCCGCCGTATTCGTCGACGACGAGGGCGATGTGCTCCAGCCGGTCGAGAAGTCGCTCGAGCAGGTCTGGGAGCGGCAGCGTCTCGCGAACGACGAGGATCTCCCGCGACAAATCCTTGAGCGGCACCTTCATTTCCTCCTGAGCAGCCAGGAGTAGCATTTCATCCTTCAGGACGTAGCCTGTGATGTCGTCCCGGTTTGCGTTGTATACCGGGATCCGCGAAAACCGGAACTCGTCGTGCTCCGAGACCACGTCGCCGATCGTTTTTTCCTCTGGCAGGTCGAACACGACCGTGCGCGGCGTCATCACGTCACGGACGCGGAGCGAGTTGAACCGGAAGAGGTTGCGGAGAATGCGGGATTCTTTTTCCTCGAAGACGCCTTCTTCCTCCCCGATTTCCGCCATCGCCGTGAATTCCTCCCGGCTGAACGACGTTTGCTCTTCGTCCTGCGACAGCAAATAAGTGATCCCTTTCGAGAGAAGGACCAGCGGCTTCATGACAAAAATCGTCGGGGTCAGCACCCGCACCACGACCGGGGCAAGCTGCCTCCAGTAGACGGCACCGAGGGTTTTCGGAATGATCTCCGACAGTACGAGGATGAGGAGCGTGAGAATGGCCGCGATCACGCCCGTGTACGCCTCCCCGAAGACGATGGCTGCCTGTGCTCCCGCCCCGGCTGCACCGACGGTGTGGGCGATGGTGTTGAGGCTCAGAATCGCTGCCAGCGGCCGGTCGATATCCTCCTTCATCGACTGAAGTTGCTCCCCGATCCCGCTTCCCTCGCGGCCGAGAGCGGCGACATACGACGGCGTCACGCTGAGGATGACTGCTTCCATCACCGAGCACAGAAATGACACGCCGAGCGCCAGCGCAACGTATACGAGCAGTAAGGCCATTCAGCGGGGATGGGGATGCTGAGCGAGATCGATCCCGGCACGGCAACGCGTTGATAGACGTCCCGGGAGTGCTACCTGCAGATCAAGAAAGACAATGCAGCCAGCCCGTGCGGAGTTTCTTTCGAAACGGTTCTCGCGGGGCCTGCACCAACCCGTGGAGCGGGGCGATGCGGCCCGTAGGCGAGCCCGATTCATACACGAAAAACAAGCATCGGGGACCACATTCGATACGCGTCTCCCGCAAATGTTCACCGCAGGGTCACGCCGGTACGTAGAACCCCCGGTCTGGCGGCTTCGTCAGGCGGTTGTACGCCGGGCTTACGACTGCGCGGTCGCGGGTTCGTCGGAGGCTTCCGCCTGCTCCAGCCGCTCGTTCCAGTGCGCCTGGTTCTTTCGAGCATCCTGGACGACGGACGTCCGCCGAATGAGCTCCATGACGAGGTCGTTCATCTGTGATACCGGGGTTGCCATCGGACGCTTGAAGTCAACAAACAGGATCGCGCGTTCGCCGTCGGTTTCGTTCCACACCTCATGGTTGTAGGTGTCGTCGAAGATCAGGCTTTCGCCTTCGTTCCAGTGAGCGATCTGATCGTCCACGCGGATACGGCACTTTTCGGCCGGTGCAGGTACTTTGAGGCCGAGGTGGTACCGCAGGACCCCTTTGTAGGGCCCCCGGTGCGCGGGGATGTGTTTGCCCGGCGAAAGAATAGAGAAGAACGCCGTCGACATGCCGGGAATCTGTTCGACGAGTTCGGTCGTCCGCGGGCACCGTGCACAGTTCTCTTCCGCCTTTTCTCCATAGCCGTACAGGAAGAACGTTTTCCAGCGATCGTCCTGCGAAATCGTCGACGCGTCTTCCGCGATGTCGTGAAAGCTGGGAAGGACGTCGCGGTGCTCGAGGATCGGCTCAATCTCGTCTCGAATGGTGGTCCACTCGCGTTCCAGCTTCTGGGCCCAGGGAAAGGTGGCGTTATCATGGATCGGCTGGTCACCGACGAGGGACGCACGACCGTAGACCCAGTCGAGCGTATGAATCGCCCCGTAGCGGAGCTTCTTCCATAGATTGTCTTCCCGGTCGACGAACTCGGAGTTCTGCAGCGTGGTATCGTGGTCCATAGGTCCGTGAGCGTGACTACAAAATAGCGTGGGAAGTGGGTTGCCGAAGCATGACGGTGCGAACGAGTCGATTCATTACGTCGTACACTACGCCATCCTTTGGTAAAGAAGGGTGACAATGTATGGTATATCCGCCCTGCATTCCGCGCAGACGCAATGTAGCCTACGGCTGTGGCGGATGCAATAGGCCCGCCGCACGGGATCTCCGAGCGGAAGGTCATCGATCCGTCGACTGGACCGGATCGCCGGCCGGGGGACGTTTCGGCGTTCCGTTTCCGCCGGTCAGCGCAAGCTCCCCCGTTCCGGCGACGGCGTCCGTGGTGATGGCTCCTCCGGAGCGCGAGCCGCCGAATGCCGTCGACAGCCGGACGCCGAGCGAATCGAAGGCGGAGTACATCACGGGCACGATCACGAGGGTCAGGAACGTCCCGAATGTCAGGCCGGAGATGATCGCCGTTCCCATCGGACCCCAGAACTGCGTGTTTTCGGAGCCGAACTGGAAATTGGGGGCGAAATCCGTCACCAGACCAACAAAGTCGATGTTGATCCCGAACGTGAGGGGGATAAGCCCCAGGATCGTGGTCAGCGCGGTCAGCAGCACCGGTCGCAGGCGGGTGGCACCGCCCTCGACGATGGCCTCCAGCTTGTCCAGGCCCTGGTGCCGGAGCTGCATCACGTAGTCCACGAGCACGATCGAGTTGTTCACGACGATTCCTGCAAGCGAGATGAGCCCGATGAAGGTCATCAGGCCGAACGGCGTACGCGTCAGAATCAGTCCCAGCAGAACGCCGATCAGGCTCAGTCCGACGGCAACCATGATAATGAAGGGCGCCGACACCGAGTTGAACTGGGCGATTAGCACCATTGTGATGAGCGCCACGCCGATGAGGAGGGCGACCGTGAGGAATCCGAAGCTCTCGTTCATGTCCTCGTTTTCCCCCGTGTACTTCAGGGAGTAGCCCTCCGGCAATTCGTTCGTGCTATACTCGCTGAGGTACGAGCGGACGCGGTTCAGCACGTCGTTCGCGTTGGCACCCGGGGCGGCGTCGCCCTGCACCGTAACCACGCGGGAGCGGTCGAGGCGGGTGATGGACCCGAAGCCGGTGCCTTCGTCGAAGCTTGCGACCGAGACGAGTGGCACTTCCTGGCCTCGATTACTCCGGATCGTAAGCTCTTTGAGGGATTCGAGGTTCTGTCGGTCGGATTCGCGGAGGCGGACGGTGATGTCGTACTCGTCCTCCCCGTCGCGATACTGACTTGCTTCCGTTCCATTGATGGCCGCGCGGACGGTCTGACCGATTGCGGACGTGCTGAGGCCGAACTGTGCGGCGCGCTCCCGGTCGATGTCGACGGCCAGCTCCGGACGGCCGGTGTTGAGGTCGTCCCGGATGTCCACGAGGCCGTCGAGTTGCCCCGACTGCACGCCTTTCTCCAGGCGCTGCTTGATCGACTCAGAAATGTCCTTGATCGTCTCAAACTCCGGCCCTGAGATCTCGATGTTGACGGGCGGCCCGGTGGGCGGTCCGTTTTCGTCCTGGCTGAAGTCGATGTCTACCCCTGCGAGCCCTGCCAGTTGTCCCCGGAGGCGTTTCAGCGTGGAGGCGGAGGACTCGGCGCGATCCTCGTAGTCGACCATGTTCAGTGTCAGCCGCGACCGTTCGGCCCGGTTGGCGCCTCCGCCGAACTGCGAGTCTCCACCGATACCGACGTTTACGTTCATGTTTTTGACATTTTCGCGCGCGGCGTCGTCGGCGAGAAGGAGATCCTCCACGCGCTGCCGCGCCTCCATGGCCACGCGGTTCGACGACTCCACGTTCGTCCCCAGCGGCGCATCAAGCGTGACCTGGATCAGGTTCGGATCCGTGGTCGGGAAAAACTCAAAGCCCGTCGGGGCAATCTGGTACATTCCCAGAATCAGCAGCAGGGCCGCAATGGCGCCGGATAGAAGCTTCGTCCGGTTATCGGTTGCAATGAGCGGTCCGTCGGACCCGATGACGGCCCCGATGGCGCCAACCACGACGATCAGGATGGGCGCGAGCATCATCTCCGCCATCGTGATGGTGTCGAGCGGTCGCGGGCTGATGTAGATCAGCGCGAGGATCGTGGCCATGATCACGCCGAAGATGAGGCCGGCCTTGACGCTCGTCCGTCCGCCCAGGAAGACGGCCTCGAACGCGTGAATGAGGACGCCAAGGACGCCGATCAGGAGCAGCAGGAGTCCCGGGACGAGCAGGACGAGCCCGCCTGCAGCCACCGGGCTGCCCGGAATGGCCGGACCGACCTCGCTCAGCGCGCCGCCGGCGATGGCGAGCAGCAGCCCGATGGTGAAGCTGGCCAGCGCGGTGACGTTTCGCCACAACGCGTACCGAACCGAATAGTCGCGCGCGAGCATGCTCTTGAGGAACGAACGGTACCAGCGGATCAGGCGCGGCAGTCCGGTCTGAATGAACCGGTCGCCCATCGGCTTGAAAAGGCGCGTGTGCAGCAGGTACAGGAACGGCAGCCCGATCACGATCACCACGAGCGTCTTCCAGTTGGCCAGTCCGAGGAGAAGCCCCAGAAGGACGATAGCGGCGGCCCCCAGGTACTTCGCCGAGGTGGGAATCACCCGATCCGACTCGTCTTCCTCGCCCTCGACCTTCACAAATATCCCCGTGATGACGGGATTGATAATGATGGCGACAAAGAGAGAACTCAGCAGTGTGATGATGAGCGTGAGCGGCAGGTAGCTCATGAACTCGCCGATGATGCCCGGCCAGAAGAGCATCGGAGCAAAGGCGGCCACCGTGGTCGCCGTGGACGCCACAACGGCCCCACCGACCTCCGCCGTCCCGAGCCGCGCGGCCTCGAAGTTCGAGTAGCCGTTTTCCTTAAATCGATAGATGTTCTCCACGATCACCACCGCATTGTCGACGAGCATGCCGAGCGCGATGATCAGGGAGAACAGAATGATGAAGTTCAGGGTGTAGCCGAGCGCTTGAAAGACGAGGAACGTGACGAACATCGAGAGCGGAATGGCGATCCCGACGAGCGTCGCATTGCGGACGCCGAGGAAGAACAGGAGCACCGCAACGACGAAGAGCAGCCCACTGATGATGTTGTTCTCCAGGTCCTTGACCAGCGTGCGGACGTTTTCGCTCTGGTCGCCGGTGATCGTCACCTCCGTTCCGCTCGGGAACGGGTATTCGTCAAGTAGCGCTTTGACCTCTTCGGAGGTTTCCAGAATGTTATCCCCGGAGCGCTTCTTGACATTCAGGGTGATGACCTGCAGCATCTCCGCGTCCAGGTCGTTCGCCTGGCGAAGGACGCCATCGTCGGTTTCCTCCTTCAGCACCTTGAGGCGGGCATAGGTCTGCTGGTCCTTGTATCCGAACGTGACATCGGCGACGTCGCGCACATGAATGCTGCTCGCCCCGTCCGAGCGGACGACGAGGTCGGCGATTTCGCGCTCCGGGTCGTCGAACTGCCCGTCCACCCGAACCAGGTAGTTCAGGCGGTCCACGTCGATGGAGCCGCCCGGGAGGTTCGCGTTTTCCGCGCGAATGGTGTTGATGAGGTCGTTGAAGGAAAGGCCGTATCCCTGAAGCGCGCGAAGGTCTACGTCGACCTGCACCTCGCGCTCAAGCCCCCCGATGAGGTTGACCTCGAGAACGCTCGGGACGCCCTCGATCTCATCCTGCACGTCCTCGGCCACCTGTTTCAGCCTTGCAAGCGAGTATTCCGCCGCCAGGTTGACCGACAGGATCGGGAATTCCGACGTGTCGATTTCATTGATCAGCGGCTCTTCGGTGTCCTCCGGCAGGTCTGCCTTGGCGATATCGACCTTCTCCCGGACCTTTTGACTGGCCTCCGAGACCTCGACGTCGGGCGTGAACTCGATGACGATGGTGGAGACGCCCTCCGTTGAAATAGAGCGTAGCTCCTCGATGCCGTTGATGCCGCTGATTTCCTGCTCGATGACCTGCGTCACGACCGACTCCACGTCGTCGGGGCTGGCGCCCGGGTAGAGCGTCGTCACCACGATCGTCGGAAACTCGATCGACGGCTGCGCCTCCTTCGGAAGGCTTGTGTAGCTGTACAGTCCACCAAACACCAGCAGCAGCGTCAGGACGACGACGGATGTGCGGAATTTGATGGCGAGATCGGTGATGCTCATGGGGAGGTGCCTCGGTCGTTGGGCCTCAGAAGGTGCAGCGATGGATGCAGCGTCGTATGCCGGTTACCGCGTTGTCGGCTCGTCCGGCGAGGGGTTGGACGGCCCCGATTCGGGCGTGCCGTATCCCTCGGTATCGGGACCCTCGTAGGGGACGCCGGCGGCGTTCAGGGTCCTGTAGGACTTCGTCACGTTGACGGTGTCGCCCGGAGCAACGTTGTTCTGACCGACGACAATCACCGACTCGCCGGCGTTCAGGCCGGACTGAACAACGGCCTTTTCGCCGTAGCTGGGACCGAGGACGATGTCGCGCTTTTCGACCACGTGGACGCTGTCAAGCGGCGACGCGAGGAAAAGGTGCGTACCGAGTTCGTCGCGCACGACGGCCGTTCGCGGAATAACGAGCGCCTCGTCGATCTCCTCACGCGTGACGCGAACGCTCGCAACCATTTCCGGCTTGAGCCGGCCGTTGTCGTTCTCGAGCTCGACTTCGATGGGAAACGTGCGCGTCTCCGGCGAAATCGCCTGACCGGCGAAGGTTACGGTGGACTCGCGGACATCCCCACCGTACCGGCGGAAGTCGAGCACGACCGAGGTGCCGCGGCGGATGTCGTTCGCGTATCGCTCCGGAACGCCGGCGCGGACGCGAACCCGTTCCGTGCCGACGACGCGGGCCACGGGCGTCCCGGGTGAAACCTGTTCGCCGCGTTCTACGAATCGCTCTTCGATCGTGCCCGCGAACGGCGTCGTCACGCGGGTCTTGTCCACCCGCTGCTTTGCTTCTTCGAGGGCCGCCTTCGTCCGATTGTACTCTGCTTGAATCTGCTCGAACTCGATCGGAGAGATGATGGAGTCCCGGTACAGCGGCCGTTGGCGTTCGAGCTGGTTCTGGGCCAGGTTGAACTCGGCACGAAGCTGCTCGAGGGAGGCGCGTTCCTCACGCGGGTCAATCTGCGCGATGATGCCGCCGTCGGGCACGCGATCCCCCCGGTCCTGCAGCTCCGTGATGGTGCCGGAGGCCTGTGCCGACAGCGTGGCGTCGTTCAGCGCCTCCACGGTGCCGGTCATGGTAACCACGTCCTCGAACGCGCTGGGCGACATCTCGAGGGTCTCCACGCGGCTTAGCGAGGAAACGGGTGTGCCGGCGTCGTTCGTCCCGGCCGACACCTCGCCGTCGCTGCAGCCGGACAGGCTCACCGTGAGAAGCACGGCGGCGGGGAGGAGAAGAAGCAGGGAGAGTCGAGTGTGCATCGGGTCGAAAGGGAGCGGTCGGAAGGTCGGAAAGGGTTCGGTGCGAACGGTAGCGCTATCGAGCCGTCATCTCGTAGTCCTCGGTTGCGGGCGTGAGGGGAACGCCGACGGCGGTCTCAAGGTCGCTTCGGGCCACCAAGTAGTCGTACACGGCCTGCAGGTAGTTCAGACGGCTCCGGTCGAGCTGATCGGACGCCTCCCGCAGCTCCAGGGCACTGGACACGCCCTCATCCAGTCGACGCTCGGTGAACTCGTAGTTGGTTTCGGCATTCTGGACCGTCTGCCGCTGGCTCTGGATGCGACGACGGGCGGTTTCAAGCCGTCGCAGAGCCGAAGAAACCTCCAGTTCGATGGACTGCTGCAACTGGTCGCGCTGAAGCTCCGCCTGTGTGATCTCAATCGTCTGCTGCTCCATCCGGGCGGTCGTCTGAAAACCGTTGAACACGTTCCATGACATCTGCAGTCCGGCGCTCAATGTGGGATTCCAGTAGGAGTCGTCGAAGAAGCCGCGCTGCAGCGTGTCGTAAAAGAACGGATCCGTCGGGTCGGTCAGAATCTGCTCCCGGTTGTCGGGCACGCGACCGCTGTAACTGAACGTCGCAACAGCCTCCAGCGTCGGGTAGTACTCCGCTTCGATGGTTTCCCGTTCGATCTCCCGGAGATCGATGGCGAGGCGCGCACGCTTCAAATCCGGTCGCTGCTGCATGGCCTGGGACAGGGCTTCCTGCTGCGAGGTATTGATGAAGAGGTCCTGGGAGTCCGTTTCGAGAGCCCCGTCCAGGCGAATGTTAGCGTCGACGCTCAGCCCAAGAGCCACTTTCAGGCGGTCGAGCGCAAGGCCGGCATCGTTTTGCGCCTGAATGAGCTCGGTGCGGAGGTTCGAAAGCTCGACCTCGGTGCTCATGCGCTGAAGCTTCGGTGCCACGCCGCGACGGACGCGGGCGGACACTTCCTGCAATGTTTCCTCGGTGCGGTCCGTGCGCTGCTGCAGCACGCGGACCTGTTCCTCTGCCAGTAGGGCGGCGTAGAAGGCTTCGTAAACGTCGTTGGCGACGGTCTGAACCTGCCGGTCGAGTCCGCGGCGGCTGACGTCCTGGAACTGCTGCGCCCCGCGGAGAGCGGCGAAAGCACTTTTGTCGTAGAGCGTCTGCGTGAGCTGGACGGAGCCGAGAAACTCGTTGTCCACGCCGAACGGATTGCCGGTATCGGCGAAGCTGACCCCGGCTTCTTCTTGGGCTTCTTCCTGCCGGCGGAGGAACTCGTTGAATGTGATGGGCTCGGTAGACGGGTCGCCGTCCTGGCGTGCCCGCTCGTTGAATGCGACCCAGTCGCCCTGACCCCCGCCGCCGAGGAA
>NZ_DAXETW010000138.1:0-6901 GCF_051155795.1 Longibacter sp. | reverse complement strand
CCGGCAGGATTCGAACCTGCGGATTCGATGCGATGGGCGACCCAGAGATCCGTCCCCGCCGGGGCATCCACCTCATTTCTGTTCTGTCCCTGGATCGGTTTCGGTCCGTCCGTGTGTATTACAGCACACACGCCGATTTACACCCGCCTTCTTTGTCTCCAGTTCGAGAATCCGTCCATTCATGAAACGACTGAACTTCACCCTCGACGACGACGCGGTATCCCTTCTGGAATCACTGGCAGATCGCTACTACCAGGGAAACAAATCACGGACGGTGCGCGCAGCGCTTGAAAGCCTTGCTTCTCATGCAGGGCATGATGGGTGGGTGATCACCGGATATTCGCCCGTGCGCCTCGAAGAGGAAGCTGCCTGCCACTCGTGTGGCATCGAGTATAGAGAAGGCGACGTGCTCTTCCGCCCCGTCTTCGAGCGTGGAGCGAGCCCCGACGCTCTCGATCACATTCCGTCGGAATCCTGGCTGGATTGCCCCACATGTGCAGAAGAACGCCCTACAGCTTGATGGACAAAACATCCAGGATGGACCCTGGTCGATCCGTAAGAACCTGTTTGGCGGGCGACCTGAGCGGCTGACACAACAGGCGCGAGCAGATGGGGACGAGGTGGAGCCGCGGTGTCCGTCTACCTCGACCGCAGCGACAGCCATCGGAATAAGGTGGGCCGAGCACCGCAATATGTGAAGAAGTCATGCGCTACGAGGTTCTAGCGGAATAACCCTTGCATGACCGCGGGCCAGGACATACGATTATACACACGATCATGTGTATAACTGGGTGTCCGCTCTCCCGCCATGCTCTCTGTGCAAATGCTTTCTCGCTGGCTCGACTGGGACCGCGTCGGCATCGGCCTGTCCGGGCTCTGTGCATTGCATTGCCTCGCGATGCCCGTGGCGCTGTCGCTCTTGCCGCTGTGGCCCACACTTCAAGCAGTACACACGTGGGTGCACCCGGTGCTTCTCACGCTCATGATACCGGTCCTCGTCGGCGCGCTCCACCGGGCCCGGAGCACGGGGCACGTCACAACGGCCGTATTGCTCGGGCTCGGCTTTCTCGTTCTCGTCGGTGCCTGGTGGGGGCATGACGTGTGGGGTGCCGCCGGCGAGCGCATCGGCACCGTCATGGGAAGCGCGCTCCTGATTGCCGGGCACATGCTCAACTGGCGCCGACATCGTGCATGCGGTCAACCTGCGTGCTAAATCGGCGCCGTCGTCGTTTCCCCTCCCCTTTTGTTGCTGGCACCATGCGTGGTAAACTCCCTGTCACCGTTCTCTCTGGCTACCTCGGCGCCGGGAAGACGACCCTCCTTCAGCACATTCTGCACAATGCCGACGGTCTGCGCGTGGCCGTGATCGTGAATGACATGGCCGACGTGAACATCGACGCGTCGCTCGTCGAGGAGCAGTCGGATCTTGTACAGGCTGAAGAAAACCTCGTCGAGATGTCGAACGGCTGCATCTGCTGCACGCTGCGGGAGGACCTGCTCGTTGAGGTCAAGAAGCTGGCCGACGCCGGGCGGTTCGATCACCTGGTCATTGAGTCGAGCGGCATCTCGGAGCCGTTGCCCGTGGCCGTGACGTTCGACCTGTCCGATGAGTTCGGGCACGCGCTCTCCGATGTTGCCGAAATCGACACGATGGTGACGGTCGTGGACGCCGACCGCTTCACGGACGATTTCAACTCGACGGACCTGCTCGCCGATCGAGACCAAGACACCGGGCCGGGGGATGAGCGCACCCTCGTGGACCTGCTCGTCGACCAGATCGAGTTTGCAAACGTCATTCTCCTCAACAAAACCGATCTCGTCAGCGAAAAGCGCGTCGCGTTTCTCACCGATGTGCTGCGCACGCTCAATCCCGACGCGACCATCATCCCCACGCAGCACTCGGAGGTTGCACTGGACCGGATTATCGGAACCGGCATGTTCGACTTCGACGCTGCGCAGCGCATGCCGGGGTGGATGAAAGAGCTCGAAGGTGAGCACGTCCCGGAAACCGAGGAGTACGGCATCACGAGCTTCACCTACCGGGCGCGGCGGCCGTTTCACCCACAGCGGTTCGGAGACTTTTTTCAGGGCAACTGGCCGGGCGTGATTCGCGCGAAGGGCTTCTTCTGGCTCGGCACACGCAGCGCCATCGTTGGCGAGATGTCGCAGGCAGGGCGCCTTCGCAATCACGAACCCGCGGGGTACTGGTGGGCGGCCATGCCAGAGGAACACTGGCCAGACGACCCCAAGCAGGAACAGCGCATCATGGACCGCTGGGACGACGACTACGGCGATCGCCGACAGGAGCTTGTCTTCATCGGCGTCGACATGGACGAGACCGATCTCCGGCGACGCCTTGATGCCTGCCTCATGTCCATTGATGAAGTGGAACGCTACCACGCCGATCCGGCATCCATCCCTGACGCATTTCCGGCCTGGGATCTCGACGGCGTCCCGGCCTGATCAGCCCTCTTTCTCGCCGGTCTGTTACTCGTTCGCATCGTCCTTTTTATCCCCCCTCCTGCCACCCCTATGGCTCTTCCATCGATTGTCGAACACATTGCGAGCACGCACCGTCTCGTGATCTGGACTCTTTCTCTTCTGTGCGTCGCCGCTCTGCTTGCGGATCCCGCAGTCGCGCAAAACCGAGGCGCCGTTGAAGGGCAGGTGACGACGCCGGACGGTGAGCCCCTTCCCGGCGTGCAGGTGGTGGACCCAGCATTACAGCGAGGGACCACGACGAACGCGGACGGCGAGTACACGATCACGGGCCTGCCGCTGGGTGAGCACATCATCGAGTTTCGGTTCGTCGGATACCAAACAGTCGCCCGAGAGGTCGTGCTGGAATCCGGTGAGGCCGAGGCGGTCGACGTCACCCTGAAGTCTCGGGTGCTGGAGACCGACGGGGTCACCGTCACCGGCACGGCCCGGGCGCGCTCCACTCTCCGCGCGCCCCAGGACGTCGATGTGATGGGCCCCGAGCAACTTCAGGTTAGCCGTAGCGCGGCGCTGGGCGACCTGCTCCGAGACAACGTCGACGGCGTCTCGTCCATCAAGACCGGCTCGCAGGCGGGCATTCCCGTCCTCCGCGGCCTCTCCGGCACGCGCGTTCTGTTACTCAAGGACGGCATCGGCCAGCAGTTCTACCAGTACGGCGTCCGCCACTTTCCGACGACCAACGCCAGCGAAGCCGAACGCATTGAGGTCGTCCGCGGCGCGAGCAGCATCCTCTACGGCTCCGACGCCCTCGGCGGCGCCATCAACGTGATCACGAAGCCCGCCCCCACCACCGACCAGGGGGCGCTCGATGTGGGCGGCACAGCCTCCACGCAGTATTACACCAACAACAACGAGCGCGCCGGGTCGCTCGACCTGCACGCCGCTCAAGGAAACATCGGATGGCGGGTGGGCGCCGAGCGGCGGATTGGCGGCAACTACCACACTCCGGATGCACCGACGTTTTTCCGTGAGAACCCGAACACGGGCACGTTTGGCGACCCGAAGTATACCGGCGAGATCCCGTTCACCAGTTTCGAGCAGTGGAGCACCTACGGCCAGGTGGGCATGCAGGGCGATTTCGGGACCGTGCAGCTTTACGGCGACTACTGGCAGAATGCGCACAACTTTATTCTGCCCACGGGCGGTCCGGACGACGACAACCCCGACAATCCACCTGTGGATGGGCTGGGGCAGAACCTGGAGCATAGCAACGTCGCCCTGAAAGGCAATCTGGTCGCAGGCGGGTTTGTCATCAAGCCGCGCCTGAGCTGGCAACGCTCCATCCGGCAGTCGGCCCCGGGATCAGGGGACGTCACGCTTCAGACGATTCGCGATAACGGCGGGCTTGGCGGGTTCGACTATGCGGTGGATCTGAAGACGGACATCTACACGGCACGCATGGAGGCCGCACATGCGGCGCTTGGCCCGATAAGCGGCACCGTCGGCGTCGAGGTGCAGCACCAGGACGCCGATACGCGCGGCTCGGTCGAACTCCAACCCTCGGCGGAGACGTGGAACGCCGGCGTATTTATCTTCGAAGACGTGGATCTCGATCCTGTGACGCTGTCGTTCGGCGGACGCTTCGACCTGCGCACCATCGACGCCGTGCCGAACGAGCGTACGACCGACCCCGACGCGCTGGAGAACACGTACACCACGCTCACCGGCGCCGTGGGTGCGAGCTACGCCTTCGGGGAGGGGCTGGCGGTGGCGACCAATCTCAGCTCCGGGTTTCGCGCGCCGACGGTCTTCGAGCTGTATACAAACGGCGTACACGGCGGGGTCGCGGCGTTTCAGGTCGGCGATCCGTCGCTCGACCCAGAGCGTTCGTACAGTGCGGACCTCTCGATGCGGGTACGGCGCGATCGCGTGACGGCGGAGGTGACCGGCTACGTCAACTCGATTTCCAATTACATCTACCTCGCGAACACGGGCGAAACACAGAACCCCGATGGGTCGGGGCTCCCGGTGTACCGAGCGACCCAGACCGATGCACTACTCTCAGGCATCGAGGCACAACTCGAGGTGAGCGTTCTCCCCTGGCTGCAAGCCGGAGGCAGCACAGCGATCGTGGAGGGAACGGGGGATGGCCTGGGCGAAGAGTCAGCCGATGAGGGCGATCTTCCGCTTCTCCCGGCCAATCGGTTCGGCGGCTTTCTGCGATGGGTACCGGCCGGAACGAACGTCATCACCAACCCGAGCCTGGAGCTATCGGCGAATCGTGTCTTGGACCAGGATGCTGCGGGACGCTTTGAGCCGTTCTCGCAGTTCGACGCCGGCTTCGGCCCGCCCTTCGGCACCGCCTCCACGCAGGCGTACACAACCGTCGATATCAACGCTCAAGGCACGTTCAACCAACTGGGCGTACCCGTCACCGTGTCGGTCCGTGTTCGCAACCTGCTCGACGAAACCTACCGCGACTTCCTCGACACCTATAAGGGCTATACACTCTCTCCGGGGCGCGACGTGCAGTTCAGCCTGTCGACATCATTTTAACGGCGTGCTTCGCTCGGGACGAGTCGGGCGACTGGCGTATTTCTATCACCACTGCAAACGATACACCCGACCTTGTACGCGGTGCAACCTTCGTGTATGAGGCAGGTCACGGCGGACGTCATACAGGCCGGACAAACTCTACAGTGAACGGTCGTTCGATCCGCCTGCAAGAGGTTCTATTTCGACAAACCCAAGTTCGGATATTCCCATGAAAAAGCATCTTGTGGTTCTTGTTCTAGCTACGTTCAGTGTTGCTTTCGTTGCATGCAGCGATGCTGATTCCACGGCCCAAGCGGACGACTCCGCCCCCACGACCCAAGCCAGTGAGTCCGCCCCGGCGGCGATCACTCAGCAAGAGGTGGCCTCTGCACAACAGGCATGGGGGGAAGGCATCGTTGAAATTGGCGAGGCCTACACAGAGGACGGAAACTACCGCGAGGTGGCAGCCGACCACGTCCGCGAGTTCTACGCCTACGACAGCGACGCAACCGTTCTCTTTAAGCCCACCCTCGCCGCCGAAGACCAGTTCCGAGGCGACTTCGACGAGGCACTGAGCTATTTCGTGGGAACAGAAGGCAGCGAGGATAAGGGGTTTGCTATCGCCCCCTACACCGATGTGCGCTGGGAAAACGAGGGCACCGTCATTGACAGCGACGGCGACATGGCCATGGCAATGGGCAACTACTTCTTCACCGGTACCGACGGCAATGAGACCAAGGTGGAGTACTCGTTTGGCTACATCAAGGATGAGGACGGAAACCTGAAAATCGCTCTCCATCACAGCTCCCTCCCCTACTCCCCGAATTGACGGAGCGTAGACACCCGGTGAGGGTGCTGTACATGTAAAGCAAACAGATCGACGCACGTCTGAGGAGCCTGGTGCTGCAAGGGGGGCATCAGGCTTCTTTATTTTGCCCAAGAATGCCACGGCTACGGATACATTCAGGCCGCACAACGCGATCGACTCAGACCAACCCCGAATGGGGATGTCGATAGCCGTATCTCAAGAGAGCGTGTTTCGAAGGGAAGCAGAAAGATAGACGTTGAGGACAACCAGCTTGATACACACTGTGGTAAGTATTAATGTGTGTCATAGTTCAGTTCCTCGTCCGCTCACTCAGCACCCATATTCGAGGGGGTTCGCCATGACGACCGACGTGCTGATCGTCGGCGCCGGTCCTGCTGGTCTGACCGCTGCCCTTGTTCTTGCCCGCGCCGGGCGTGATGTCCTCGTCCTTGACGGCGGGCCGGGCCGGAATGCGCCCGCCGCGCACAGCCACAATGTGTTCACGCGCGAAGGCGCCTCGCCTACAGAGCTGCGCCGGATCGGTCGCACGCAGGCCGAGAGTTACGGCGCGCGTTTTTTGGAGCGAGAAGCGGTGCACGCCGATGCCGATAAAGACGGCGTCCGCGTTCAACTGTCGGACGGGACCGAGATAGAGACACGACGGCTCCTCCTCGCCACAGGCGTTGAGGACCTCTTACCCGACCTTTCTGGGGTGGCCGAGGCGTGGGGCGAGACGATCGTCCACTGCCCGTACTGCCACGGCTTCGAGCTGAGGGGGCGTCCGACGGCCGTGCTCGGCGTCGGTGAGAAGGGCGTTCATCTCTCCGGCCTCCTCCTCGGCTGGACGGATCGCGTCACACTCTGCTGCGGTCCCGGCGGCGTCTCAGGCGATGAGCGCCAGCGGCTCGGAGACATCGGCGTGGCCGTGGACGAGCGGCCCGTTGCTGCGCTCGACGTTGAGGGGCGCATCGTCCGCGCCGTCGTGTTCGAAGACAGTAGCCAGATCGATGCCACGGCCGTCTACATCCAGCCCGACCAGCGTCCACGGGGTCCGCTCCCCGATGCACTCAAACTGGAGCGCACCGAAGCCGGACACGTTTGGGTGGACGAATTCATGCG
>NZ_DAXETW010000137.1:0-29482 GCF_051155795.1 Longibacter sp. | reverse complement strand
CAATCGCGACAGCTACGACACGCTCGACCCGCTGCCTGACTGGGCCGCCACGACACTCGAAGAGCATGCGGATGACGAGCGCGAGTACCTCTACAGCCTCGACGAGTTACGGGGGGGCCAAACCCACGATCCCTACTGGAACGCGGCAATGAAGGAAATGCGGGAGACCGGCTACATGCACAACTACATGCGCATGTATTGGGGAAAGAAAATCCTGGAGTGGTCCCCCAATCCGGAGGAAGCGCATCGCCGGATTCTGCACCTTAACAACACGTATTTCCTGGACGGGCGCGATCCAAATTCTTTCAGCAATGTCCTCTGGATCTTCGGCCTGCACGATCGCGCGTGGCAGGAGCGGCCGGTCTACGGGAAGACACGCTACATGAGCAAGGGCGGTCTCGAGCGGAAGGCCGACCCGGATGAGTACGTCCGGAAGGTCGCGCGTTTGGCCGTAGATGCGCAGGCGTAACGGAACGGAGCAGCAGCCGTGAAAAGCGGCCAGCCGTCCGGCGGTTACCGATCGCGAAGGTAGGCGAGCGCTTCCTCCGTGAACCGTGTTGGCGTGAGGTCGAAGTCGGCGTAGAAAGCGGTATTGTCGCCCGTGTTGCCTTCGATCAGCATATTGAACTGAGCGGGTGAAATGGGGAGGAGGCTCGTCCGACCGACGGTGCTGACGCCGAGTCGAGCAAGCGGCATCGGGACGCTCACCTTTGGTTTCGGCTTCAGTCCCGCTCCCCGGGCGATGATGTCCAGCACGTGGCGGTACGCGATCCGGTCCGGACCGCCGGCGAAATACGTTCGGCCCGCCGTGACCGGGCGTTCAAGTGCCTGCACGAAGGCGGACGCGACCTCGTCGACCGCTACCGGCTGCAGCTGGTACATGCCGTCGCCGAAAATCGGCCACACGGGGAACGGCCGTATCAACTCATCCAGAAGCTGCGAGGCGAATTCCGGATTCTCCGGGCCCGGGTCGCCGAACAGGATGGACGGCCGAAAGATAGTCCAGTGCTCGAACCCCGCCGCCTGAACGATTTGCTCCGCCTCCCACTTGGTGGTCTGGTACGCGGTACCGTCGCTCGCTCGTGCGCCGTTTGCGCTCATGTGGATGAACCGGTCAACGCCCGCTTCACGCGCCATACCAGTCATGTGCCGCGTCCCGTCGACGTGGATGCGCTCGAACGTAACGCCCCGTCGCGGATGCTCCTCAATGATGCCGACCAGGTGGATGACGGCCTCACACCCGCTGAGGTGATCGCCGAACGAGGAGGGATCGGTTACATCGCCCGGGACGCGTTCGATCGACGGTCCGGTCGGTTCGGACGTCGCATCAGGTAGGGCGAGCGGGTCCGAAGGGTCGCGCATGAGGCACCGCACGTCGTGTCCGGCCCGCAGCAGGGCCCGCAGGACGTAGGATCCGACGAAGCCGGTTCCACCGGTCAGAAATACGGTCATTTTGGCGTCTGCAGATCGGGGAGGAACACGTGATCGATTAGCTTGCCGAACGGCGGGGGCGGCTCCACAGACCGAGCCCGTCGCGGAGTTGGTCCCTGCGCATGCGTCGCGGACAGGTCAGTCGCGGACACGTCAGTCGCGGATATCGGCCAGATCGTTGCGCCCGAACGAGGTGCCGACCGCCTGCGCGCTCTGCAGGAGGGCGTTGTCGAGCGGCACTGTGCGCGTTTTGTCCGCCACCTCGCTGAGGGGCACACTCGTGAACGAGCCGTTCTGATAGGCCACCATGCGGCCGTACTGTTCGGTGGCGAGCATCGACGCCGCGATGGCGCCGAATGTCGTCGACAGGTTTCGGTCGTAGGCCGTGGGCGTGCCGCCGCGCTGTACGTGACCGAGAATCGTGGTTCGGACGGCGCTCGACACCAGATCCTTCAGTTCATGTGCCAGCACATTCCCGATGCCGCCGAGGCGCAGCGGGTCAGGGCTGTCTTCGATCCGTTCTCGCACGGCCATTCCCCCGTCGATGGGCGTTGCGCCTTCGGCGATGGCTATGATCGTGAAGCGCTGCCCGCTGCGTTCCCGCGTGCGGCAAACCTCCGCGACGGCTTCGATGTCGTAGTCGATCTCGGGGATGAGGATCACGTCCGCCCCGCTCGCGGCGCCGGCATGCAGCGCGATCCATCCTGCGTAGCGCCCCATCGTTTCGACGACCATGATGCGGTGGTGGCTCTGTGCCGTCGTGTGGATCCGATCCATGGCCTCGGTCGCAATGGACACAGCGGTATCGAACCCGAACGTCTCATCCGTTCCGACGAGGTCGTTGTCGATCGTTTTTGGTACTCCGACGATGTTCATGCCCATTTCCGAGAGTCGGTGGGCGATCGACATGGTTCCGTCCCCGCCGATCGTGACGAGCCCGTCGAGGTTGAGGCTCTCATATGTTTTCATCGCTTCTGCGGAGACGTCGGCGTTGTCGCGCCGGTAGTAGGCGAACGGATTCGCTTTGTTTGAAGCACCGAGAATGGTGCCGCCGCGGGTGAGGATGCCGCTCACATCCACGTGTTCGAGCGATTCGACGTGTCCCTCGATGAGGCCCTGGAAGCCGTCCCGGATGCCGACGATCTCTGCGTCGTGCTGAAGCATGAGACTCTTGGCGACGGCCCGGATTACGGCATTGAGGCCGGGGCAATCGCCGCCACCGGTAAGAATCCCTACGCGAAACGGTTCACTGTTCATGGCGACGGGCGCGGAACGGTTGAATAGACGGCGGGAGGAGATACGCTCCCAAAATAACAACCGAACGGACTCCGTCAATGATCGCTCCGTGAAGGCGTAGTGCGTGCACCTGTGGAACTGGAGAATCCCCTGGGACCGCCTCTTCCCGGGCAACCGTCGGCCCGGAGCGCGGAGGAGGAAAGGGAGTTAACACGTGCACACCCATCGATGTGTCGGCGTGCTGCGGAGGAGGCAGTGCGCGGTCGCGGCTGAGTTGCACGCGTGTGGTTACGCGGCGCGAGCGGAGACGTGGGAGAGTGTCCGGCTCAGGATGTGACGGAACCAGTAGGTATACCGGTCGGGATGGGCCGCAATGTCCGAGAGGAGGTGATCCGGCTCCACCCACGCCCAGTCAGACACCTCGTCGGCATTTGGCACGACCGTCGGACGTGCGTGACCGATAAAGACGTGATCGAATTCGTGTTCGATCAGCCCGTTGCCGACCTCCGCCCGGTAAACGAAATGGAACGCTCGATGCAGGGCACACTCGAAGCCCATTTCCTCGAGGAGCCGTCGTCGGACCGCTTCCTCCAGGTCCTCGTCTGGTCGCGGATGACTGCAGCACGTGTTCGACCACAGTCCGGCGGAGTGGTACTTGTGATCGGCTCGCTTTTGCAGTAGCAGACGGCCGTCCGGATCGAAAACGAAAATGGAAAAGGCCCGGTGCAGCCAGCCCTCGACGTGCGCTTCCAGCTTCTCGGCCGTGCCCTGCGGCACGTCATCGGTGTTGACGAGAACTACGTGATCGGTCATTCCGGTGACAGGGGCAGTGGGGAACAGAGGTGGAGGGCGTCGAGCGCCGGGGCCGATACAGCACCGACAATGTCAAAGGTACCCGCTTCCCGCGGAAATTGCTGGTGCGACATTACTCCTTTACGCCATTCTCCCAATGTTAAGACCGGAGGTTTTGCCACTACTGGAGGATTCGACGTAACGAATGTCTACGCACGTTGACAAGCTGACGTGCGCTTCGTCTTTTTTCCTGTCCTCTGTGCCAGGCGAGGCTCACCGCCGGCGGGGTCAACGACCTTTCCATCCGGAATCTGACACCACGTATGCCGAAGCTAACAATCGAAGGAGAAGGAACGTTCGATGTTGAAGACGGAACGCGACTGGTTCGCGCCATCGCGCAGAGCGGCGTGGAAATCGGCCACCGCTGCGGCGGCCACGCCAGCTGTACCACCTGTCGCGTGGAGTTCGAATCGGGAGAGCCCGACGTGATGACGGAGGCGGAGCACGACAAGCTGGACGCGATCAACCAGCTGGGCAACATGCGGCTGTCCTGCCAGATCGTTGTCGACCGCGACATGACGGTCAGGCCACTGATGTGGGCCAGCAAAGAGGGGTGGGATGACAACGGTCCGGAACCGGCCATCGAGGTGGAGCCGGAGCCCGAATGGCATGCCCCGCGGGATCTGAAGGAAGACAGCTGAATATACCGTTCGAGTCTGGTCGTTTGCCGATGCTGGCGACCTTGTCACCCTGGCCCGTCCCCGCTTGGTTCAGCCTTTCCTGTGGTGGCGCCCGCCCTCCGCTCGGCTCCTTGTTCCCTCCGGGCGGTTGACATCGAAGCGCCGTTCCCTTCTCGCGTCTCTCTCGTTGAGTCCGTGCACATGCTGCTCCCCGCAGGCATCGCGTTTCTGTTTGGTGGCGGTCTGCTCCTTTACGTCGTTTCCCGGCGACACCGTCTCGCATCCGACATGGAAGGGCCTGCCCTCCGGCTCTTCACAACGCTTTCTCCCTTGATTGCCGGCCTCATCTTGCTTGGCGGCAGCCTCATGCTTCACCGGGACATCCTGCTGGCCCTCCGAACATTCGGTGCTGTGATGACGGCCGTGGGCGTGGGCATCCTCGGCCTCACGTGGTCCGCAGGCGACGAAGACGCCAGGGACGAACCTGCCCTCTTCGGGGGCAGCATGACCGCACCCGATCTGGGCGCGTTGCTGTTCATCATCGGTGTCGGATTGCTCCTCTTTGCACTCATTCTGTGATGGGCTTAGTTTCCGCCTGATCGGTCACGAAAAGCGGGCCTGGAGGCCTCATTCGTGGTTCGGCTGGTGCCTCTGAGAGGCCTGTGGCCATTTCGCTGTTGCCGTGGTCGCGGGCGCCGAGATGTGCAGGGTCTGAAGGGGCGGGGCTTTCACCGAACGGGGCGAACCCGAACCCGCGGTGTGCATTCATCAACGTCCTGCCGGCGGTCGTCCGGCAGTTTTCCCCTTCCCGTTCCCGCTCTCCACCTCTTCGGCACCCGCGTATGTCGCTTATTCCAAAGAGTCGTGCGGCGCAGGTCGTCCTCGGTATTGTCGGTCTCGTGCTCACGCTTTTGCTCTTCGCCCCGGGCCTCTTCGTCGAGTATCTCTGGATGAGTGAACTGGGCTATGAGGGCGTCTACTGGACCATCCTCGTCACCCAGATTTCGCTGTTCTCTGTCGTCATTCTCTTGGCGGCCGTGTATTTCGTCGTGAACTTCCGGGTTCTGGTCAATCGATTACCTCCGTCGTGGGCCGCCAATTTCGGCCAGGAAGGGCAGTCGAGCGCTCCGATCACCCGCGACCGGGTTCGTCGCCTGGCATACACGATCGGCGGCGTCCTGAGCCTGCTCTTCGCCGCTGGATTCGCAGGGCAATGGGACGGTCTGCTGCGCTATCTCTATGCCGTGCCGTACGGGCAAACCGATCCCGTGTACGGGCTCGACCTGAGCTTCTACATGCTCGAGCTTCCGTTCGTGCAGGCGCTGCAGAGCGGACTCGTTGGCCTGGCGTTTCTCGGCCTGCTGACGCTCGTGACTGGCTACATTCTCGCCGGCCAGATCGGCGTTGACAATGGCCAGTTTCAGCTTCCCATGCCGGTTGTCAAGCACCTCGGGGTTAACGTGATCATCCTGCTCATCGGCTGGGCCTGGGGGTTTTACCTGGACCGGTACGAGGTGCTGATGGAAGGTGGCGGCGCGGTGTTCGGGGCCGGGTACACCGACATTCACGTCACGATCCCGGCCCTCTGGGTGATGGTCTTCGCGACGATGCTGCTCGCGCTGCTGGTCGGGGTAAACCTCTATCAGCGGCGCCTCCGAGTGCTTGGGCTGGGCGTGGCGGCCTACGTCGTGACGCTCGTCATCGCGATGATCGTCGCGCCGACGGTGGTCAACCAGTTTACCGTGACGCCGAATGAGCTGTCGGTCGAGGAGCCCTACCTGGAGGACAATATCCGGCTGACCCGCGAGGCCTACGGGCTCTCGGATGTGACCGAGCGATCGTACCCGGCCCGCGCAAACCTGACGCCGGAGGACATCACTGCCAACCGGGAAACGATCAAGAACATCCGGCTCTGGGATCCGCGCCTGCTGATCGATACATACAGCCAGCTACAGCAAATCCGGCTGTACTACGAATTCCAGAACGTGGATGTCGACCGCTACCAGCTGGAGGACGGCTACCGGCAGGTCATGCTGTCTGCGCGTGAGCTAACCGGATCGCTGCCCCAGGGGTCGAACAACTGGGTCAACCGTCATCTTCAGTTCACGCACGGATACGGCGCGGTCGCCAACCTCGTCGCCCGCGAGGGTACGGAAGGGTCGCCGGAGTTTCTGGTCAAAGACCTCCCGCCGGTGGCCGAAGATTCGGCGCTCGCCGTCGACCAGCCCGCCATCTATTACTCGGAGACGGCGTCGACATACCGTCTGGTCAGCACCAACGAGAAGGAGTTCGCCTTCCCGCAGGGGGATGACAACGTGTACGTCTCCTACAAAGGAGAAGGCGGCGTGCTACTGGATGCCTTCTGGAAGGAGGCGCTGTTCGCCTACTACCTGGGCGACTTCAACATCCTGCTGTCCGATTACCTGAATGACTCGAGCCGCATCCAGATCTGGAATCGGGTGCAGGAGCGCGTTCGCAAGATCACCCCGTTCCTGAAGCTGGATCGCGACCCGTACTTCATCCTGAATGATCGGCGGCAGTACTGGATGCAGGACGTGTATACCACGACGCAATCCTTCCCCTACAGCGAGCCGATCCGCGGATTCGGGCAGTACAATGGAATCCGGTACATCCGAAACCCGGTGAAGGCGGTCATCGATGCCTACGAGGGTGACGTCAGCTTCTACATCTCTGATCCGGATGATCCGTTAATCCAGACGTATCAGAAGATTTTCCCGAGCCTGTTCCAGCCGCTGGGCCAGATGCCCGAGGGACTGCGGTCGCATGTGCGCTACCCGCAGGACATGTTCGAGATTCAGATCGAGCGGTACCGGCGCTATCACATGCAAAACGCCCGCGTCTTCTACAACAACGAGGACCTGTGGACCCGTCCACGGGAGCAGTATGATGAGAATCAGCGCATCATGGAGCCGTACTACATCATGTCGAAGCTGCCCGGTGACGATCAGCTTCAGTTCATGTTGATGACGCCCATGACGCCGGACAACCGGGATAATATGATTGCGTGGGTTGCCGCCCAGTCCGACGAGCCGAATTACGGCAACCTGGTCGTCTACAAGCTGCCGAAGGAGAAGCTCATCTATGGGCCGAACCAGATCGAATCACGGATTGACCAGAACCCGGAGATCTCGCAGCTCCTCTCGCTGTGGGATCAGCAGGGATCTCGTGTGGTCCGCGGCAACTTGATCGTGGTGCCAATCGAGGAATCGTTCCTGTACGTCGAGCCGATTTACCTGATTGCGGAAAACCTTAAGATTCCGCAGTTGCGGCGCGTCATCGTCGCCTACGGGGAGAACGTCGCCATGGAGGTATCCCTCCGGGAGGCGCTGAACGTTGTACTCGGACGCGAAATCCTGCGTGTCCAGGATGACATCGCCGAGGCTGCAGATCTGCCGTCGCCCGCTCAGGGACGCCAGCCGGCTCCCGGCGAGCCCGACGCGGTAGAAGAGCTGCGGGAGGCGCGGTCGCTGCTGCAGGAAGCACGCGATGCGCTGCAAGAGGGCGACTTCGCCCGCTTCGGAGACCGACTCGACGCCCTCGAGTCCGTTCTGGACCGCGGCGTGTCGGATGCGGAATCGCTCGTTCCGACCGATACGACGGCCGCAGCGGTGCCTCAGGCCGGCACGTCCGAGTAGTGCGTCGACCGCCGTGTAGGCGCTTCGTCACATATCGAATAATTCCGTCCGATCGGACCCTTCGGGGTGCGGTCGGACGTTTTTATAGCCACTTTGGCGTCTGGCTCCATCCTTCATTCCGGCTCCAACGTCCCCGCCCGTACACGCATCGACGCATTAGCCCCTGACATGACGCAGACGAGACGACACCGGCCGTTCGGCGTCACGCTGATCACTGCCTACGACCTGATCATGGTCGCCATCCTGCCGACGACGCTGGTGCTGTTGCAGGTCTTCGGGGTGATCGGGGACACCCGTCCGGAAACGCTGAACGTATTCGCGTCGGTACTGCTTGGGGCTGGAGTCGTTATCTGTACCTCAGCCGTCTGGCGGGCGGAAAACTGGGCGCGCGTGGTGCTGGTCGCGCTCATCACGTTGTACTACGTCGGCCTTGCCTTCGGTGCCCCCTATACGGTCGACCTGGCGTACTACGCCGCCTCGGGGGATTGGAATCCGTGGCTCCGGGCGGGACGCTCGGTCTTCTGGATTGCACTCCACGGCTGGTATTTCTTCGTCGCGGCCGACTGGTTCTTCGATCCAAACCGAACATCCCCGGACGAGCGAGCCGGCTGGCTATAACTCGGCAACCGCTGCCCGTTGATTGATGCCGGTTGAGGGTTCGGGATTGAGAATTCGGGATTGGGGATGTGCGTTAGGTCGTTGATCCGTTAGGTCGTTGATCCGTTGGGGCGTTGGGTCGTTGGCGCTGCGGTGGGGCGAGGAGGGAGGCGCCGTCACACCGGCACCCTGTCGCCCCAAGAGAGGCGTGACAGTCACGACCGGAGATCGCAACCGAACCCAGAACCCAGAACTCAGAACTCGTAACTCAGAACTCGGAACTCAGAACCCGGAACTCAGAACCCAGAACCCTGAACCATAATTCAAAACAATTCCCCCATGAGCTCATCCGGATCGTCCGTGTCGCCCGGGGTGTGTCGGGCGAGCGGTCCGTTGCGGAGGTCGTCGTAGAAATCGGGACCGTACGTTCGCGTGCGGACAACGATCGGCATCGGGACGGCGTGCCCAAGGAGGAGCGCCTGCTGCTTGGCGTCGAGGGAAGCCAGCACCTGACGCAGGGACGATGAGTCGCTGGTCCCGACGAGTGCGTTGGAGATGTCTTTTTCGTCGTTCAGCTTCGCGATCATCTTAGTGCCGAGCTGGCTCATCACTTCCTCGTCGATGGCGGATGGGCGCTGGTCGACCACCAGAAGGCTCACGAAGAACTTCCTCATCTCACGCGCGATCTTGCCGAACGGCGTTTCATGTGCGATGCCGGGAGCGAGGAATTTATGTGCCTCCTCGATCGTGATCATCAACGGTCGCGGCTTATCTGCGTCCTGCTGCGTCTGGCGGTACCGGTTGGTTTTTTCCTCGTACTTACGTCGAATGCGACGCGTGATCGCGTTGGCGACCATGAGGTAGACCTTGAGGTCGTCGTACCGGCCGAACTCCAGCACGACCGACTTCCCACCGTCAAGCGTTTCAAGGAGCGCATCGAGCACGTCGTGGCTGTCTTGGGACGGCCGCGTGGTGAAGAAGTCGTACTGCTCGAACTGTGAAAGCTTGCGCTTCAGCGCTTCCAGCGAACTCTGGTGCGCGCCGGTCTCGGCGGCGATCTCTTCCATCTCATCGCCTCGCGCCTCCAGCAGGCGCTTGAGCCACTGCCGCCCATACGTGTTCTGGAGCATGTAGCTACTCTCCGCCGCCGTCGCGTTCAAGTTCAGCGTGTCCCGGAGAGGGAGAATATCAGCCGGCTGAATTTGATCGGCGTGGAGATAAACGTCGTGATCCGGCTGGTGTCCACGGTCGCGGGTCGTCTTGGGGTCGAGCGAAAAGATGCTGACGCGGCTCGGAAAGAGATCCCTGAGCCCCTTAACAAACTGGGCATCCCCGTCCTCGGTCTCCACGCGGTCGCCGTAGCCGTACTCCGAGTGCATGTCGAAAATGAGGTTGACCGCCCGTCCGGTCTGGATCGTGCCGGCCAGCAGCAGGCGCGTGAGGAAGGTTTTCCCTGTCCCCGTCTTGCCGAACACCGCGTTTGACCGTTCCGCGAAACGCTGCAGGTTCAGACACACCGGGATCTCGTCCATCCCGATCGGGCTTCCGACGTTGAAGAAGGTCCGTCCGCCATCGTTGGCTTCATGACCGAAGACGCGGGCTACGTCCTCTTCCGTCGCGTAGGCGACCGGCGCAAAGTGAGACGGAATCGTTTTCACCGACCGAGGCTCGTCCCGGCTGAGTTCGGGATGCTCGGTGTTCGGCAGCATCAGCATCGGCTTGAGCGAGACGGTCGCATACGTCCCGGTCCCCCGCATGACATCCCGGAGCAGGTCGTCCTCGGGGCCGGGCGGGTTGAGGAGAATCTGCTCGTTCGCCGCGTCGATCTCGACATCCGTGATCATGCAGAAAAAGTCGAATTGCTCGCCTTGAATTACGACGAACGTACCGGCAATAACGTCTTCGATGGACCGGGAGGCGTCCAGCTTCATCTCGATCCCGTCGTTCAGAGACCCGTGGGTGATCACGCCGATCTTTCCAGGCCGGTCCGTCGGGTGCTCTCCGTTTCCGGGGGATGCGCTGAGTTCAAGCATGGTCGGTACGAGGGTACGTCAGAAGAAAGAGACAACAGGATCGCCCTCCCGGAGGCGGTGATTAGCGTGTATCGGGACGCGATGAGGCGTCACGGGGACGGACGGTACCTGCCTCGGTGCCTGAGTGTCGCGACCACTGTTCGGTCAGAAGCGTTCCTCCTGCGACGAGAAGGATCTCCCCCACGATACCGATCACGAACCGCTTGAATACGGATGAGACGATACGGGGCAAGAACCGGATGATGGCGTACACCCCGAGGACACTCAAAACGCCCTGGACGATTCGAGTCGCAATCGATGTGGAGGAATCCGTCGAAAAGAGATTCATGAAAGCAGGGGGATATCAAACAGGTTCGGGTATCGGCTCGCTGACGCCGACGGCGGTGTGAGCCAAAATATTACAGCGTCGTCCCCAACTCCGATCCGTCAGGGATCTATATGGTCCATAGCTGAAGAAAAATCTCGTCTCGATTCCCCGTATCGTCTCCCATACGCCGCCAATGGCTACCTCGCGCGACGACGCCGTCCGTTCCATCCGCCCGGACCTTTCCGTTGACACGTCCGAGTGCCAGCCGGTCGAGGCGTTCCAACACGATGTGTTACGCCCGATCCTGAAGTTTCTGAATCCTCTGATCCTCGATCTGGTGGCCGACACGCTCCAGCGATACGGGACCGGGTTCGCGCGAATGGATCGCGCGGAGCAGCAGCGACGGCTGGAAAACCTTCTCAATCAGGACAGCCGGCTGAAGCGAACCCTCCTGGGCATGGTGCTCGGTCACTTTACCCAGGATGAAATGAAGCTGTATCTACAGCACACGGGAGAAATCCGCCGACGTACGGTTGAGCTTGTCACGGAACGGGTGCGAAGCCAGATCGGCGTACTCCTGGACCGGTTCGATCCCGCCTGATTCGTGCGGGTCCGATTATCCGCGACGTACTGCCGTTAAACAAATTGTTACGTCCATAACGTTTCGCGGAAATACGTCGGTCGGGCATTGTCAAAAGGAACAGGGCGCTTAAGTCTGGAATTCCTTAACACCTACTTTGATCGAACCCGAGGCGCGGGCCCGAGGCGCGGACGCTTCGATCCAAGTAGCCCCCATACGTCCCCCCATCTGCGGTCGTCGAAAACGACCCACCGAGCATGCCGAAGTCCACGTCCGTAACGATCGAATTACCGGCCGAGCACCATGATTGGCTTGAACGCGTGGCGGATCGCTGCAACCTGTCTCCGGGGGAAGTTCTACAGCTGCAGGTCCTCGCCCGCGCCAACATCGCCGAGCTGTCCAGGGGCGGATCGGCGGCGCTGCCGCGCCTCAACCGACCCGAGATGGATCAACCGCAGTCGGACGCGGACGATGCCTCGGTGATGGACATGCTTAGCAGCGCACGGGACCGGCTGGACGCGTGGGAGGAGAAGCGACAGCAGATCAGCACAGAGAATCCTCGTCTGGATGCCCTTCGTCGGAGGCTCGAGTCCATTCGGGCGTCGTCGGGCACATCGGATCTCGGACCGCAGCGACAGTCCGGGTCCTCCACAACGCTCATCCAGCAGGCCCTCGCCCGGATTCAGTCCGTCCACACGTCTGAGTCCGCGGCCGAAGAGGTGTCGGGCGATCAGGTGCCGACGTCTATGTTCGAAATCGCGGGCGATGCGCCGTAATGCGGCGAACTCATCCCGTCATGTCTCTGGATCCGCGCGCTTTAGAAGAAAATAACAGCGGCGGTTCCACATCCAACGTTGCGCGATGCTACGTTAAGGGTTCGGCATCCGGCTGCGGCCGGCGTCGGCGCGCGGGTTTGTCTTCTGGTGCGCTTGATGCACGATCCGGCCCGCAGGCGGACGTCGGCTGCCGTTTTCGTCGGGTATCTTCTCTCCGGCGTCGGCGAGCTTCGCGATCGATGTTCTCCCGACACCTTAGCCCATGTCTCACGACGCCCCGCCGGTTTCCTCCGGCACCTCCACGGCCTACGATCCGTCGGCCATCGAATCCAAATGGTACGACTACTGGGAGCGCCGCGGCTTTTTCAAGGTTGAAGCCGGCGACGACGTCCGTCCCCACAGTATCATCATGCCGCCGCCGAACGTCACCGGGCGGCTCCATATCGGACACGCGCTTCAAGACTCGATCCAGGACGCGCTCACGCGGATTCGCCGGATGCAGGGCTTCGAATCCCTGTGGATGCCGGGCCTCGACCACGCCGGCATTGCGACGCAGAACGTCGTCGAGAAAAAGCTGGCGGAGGAGGAGAACCAGACGCGTCACGACCTCGGCCGCGACGCCTTCGTGGACCGGGTGTACGAGTGGAAGGAGGAATATGGCGACATTATCCTCCAGCAGAAGCGAACGCTGGGCGACTCCTGTGACTGGGAGCGGCAGTACTTCACGATGGATGATGACTTTTCCCGTGCGGTGCAGGAAGTCTTCGTCCAGCTCTACGAGGACGGCCTGATTTACCGGGGCGACTACCTCGTGAACTGGGACCCCAAGAATGAGACGGCGCTGTCCGACGAGGAGGTCGACAACGTCGATCGGCAGGGGCACCTGTGGTACGTTCGGTACCCGCTTGCCGAACCGGTCGGGAACGCCGCCGCGGAGGATGAATCCGTCGACGGGGACGATCGGCCCACCCCGATGCAGTACGTGACGATCGCAACCACACGTCCCGAAACGATTCTCGGAGACACGGCGATCGCTGTCAACCCGGACGACGAGCGCTATGCACACCTGATCGGCCGGACGGTCGTCGTTCCCGTTCTCGGGCGCGAGATCCCGGTGATCGCGGATGATTACATCGACAGCGAGTTCGGCACCGGCGCGTTAAAGGTGACGCCCGCGCACGACGAGAACGACTTCGAGATCGGGCGCCGGCACGACTTGGAGTCGATCAATGTGATGACGACGACAGGACACATCAACGCCAACGGAGGCCCGTACGAAGGGCTGGATCGGTTCGAGGCGCGGGACAAAATCGTGGAGGATCTCGAGACCGAAGGGTTGCTCGAAGATGTGGAGGACTACGAAAACAAAGTGCCGGTTTCGAGCCGGTCGGGAGCCGTGATCGAGCCCCTGATCTCCAGGCAGTGGTTTGTCAAGATGGAGCCGCTGGCCGAACCCGCTATTGAGGCGGTGCGTGATGGGGATATCGAATTCTATCCCGAGCGCTGGGCCAACGAGTACTTCCGCTGGATGGAAAACATCCGCGACTGGTGCATCTCGCGGCAGCTCTGGTGGGGGCACCAGATTCCGGTGTGGTACTACACGGATGAAAACGGCGATCCCGATCCAGAGCGTGGCTACGTCGTGAGCATTGATCCTCCCGATACGGGGGAAGAAATGGTCCAGGATGAAGACGTGCTGGACACCTGGTTCTCCTCCTGGCTGGCTCCCTTCGCCTCGCTGGGCTGGCCGGAGGAAACGGAGGACCTTGAGACCTTCTACCCGTCGGATGTGCTCGTCTCAGGATACGACATCCTCTTCTTCTGGATCGCCCGGATGATCATGGCGGGATACTACGTCATGGACGAGCCGCCCTTCACCAAGGTCTTCATCACGGGAATGGTGAAGGATGAGCAGGGCCGATGGATGTCGAAAAGCCTGGGCAATGGCATCGACCCACTGGAAATGGTGGATCAATACGGGGCGGATGCCACCCGGTTTACGCTCACGATGCTGTGCGCTCAGGGGCAGGACATCAAGCTGGCCCCGTCGAAGTTCGAGATGGGACGCAATTTCGCAAACAAGATCTGGAATGCGTTCAACGTCTTCGGTCAGTTCATGGAGACGGATGGAGACGGCCGCCCGCGGAAAGACTATCGGCGCGAACGGTCCTTCGAGGAGCTCGAACTCGTCGAACAGTGGATGCTGCACCGTTTGAATGCGGCGATCGAGGACATGGATGAGTCGCTGGGCCGCTACCGGCTCAACGAGATGGCCCAGCGCGTCTACGACGTGTTCTGGCGCGACTACTGCGACTGGTTCCTCGAGCTGATCAAGCCGCCGTACGGGGAAGAGATGTCGGACGAGAAGATCGCGATTGCGGTCGAGATCTACGAAGCGCTCCTCAAGCTGCTGCATCCGTTCATGCCGTTCATTACGGAGGAGCTATGGTGGCGTCTCCGTCCCCGCGAGCAGGAGGATGCCTGCATCGTGGCCGACTGGCCCGTGACCGATCACGACCAGATGAATGCCGACCGGGCCGAGACCTTCTCGCTGATTCAGGATCTAATCTCGGGCATCCGAGGTGTGAAAAGCGATTACGGTGTCGGACAAGGCAAGGAAATTGCGGCTACGGTGAGCGTTCCGCGTCGCCATCAGGACCTGGCCGACGAACTTGCGTCGTACGACGAGTACTTCGAGACACTTGCCAGCGTCACGAATCTGACCGTCGAGCCGGAGGCCGAGAAACCGGCCGCCTCGGCGTCCGTGGTTGTCGGGCGTTGCGAGGTGTTCGTGCCGCTTGCGGGCATGATCGACCTGGATCAGGAACGCGACCGACTCCGCCGAGAGATCGATCAGAAAGAAGACTTCCTGCAGGGGGTCGAGAAAAAGCTGAACAACCCGCAGTTCGTGTCGAAGGCACCGGAGGAGGTGGTCGATCGGGAGCGGCAGAAGAAAGAAGACGCCCTCGCCGAACTCGAACGCCTCCGCTCAAACCTCGACGACCTCGCGGACGTGAATCAGTAGCGTACCGGTCCCCGATCCTTATTCGTTAAACGGTTTCCACCCTATGGACGCAGTATCCCGTAGCACCGCTCGTTTTGCCCGCTTTGTGGCACGTCGAGCGCTTCTGATCGTCTGTCTGCTCGTGATCGGCTCGTTGGCGGTTGGCTGCAACAACTCCGACGCCCGGGACGTCTCGGCCAGCAAGCTTGACGTCTCGAACCCGCGCCTGGTCACGATTCAAGAGACGGGCGAACGGTCGTTCAGCGGCACGCTGATCAACAACAATGCAAAGGCGGTGTCGATCGTCCAGGTCGACGTCGGTTTGTACGACGCGACCGGTGCTCGCGTCGGAACGACGATGATTGAGGTCGAGAATGTGCCGGCCAACAGCGAAAAGACGTTCCGTGGTCCGCTCAACGTGGACTACCCGGTCGCCAAAGCGCGTGTGCTCAGCGTTGCAACACCCTGAAGCGGCAGGCCTGCTAATGTGCGATCCAGCCAGTCGCGTTACGCGGAGAAACAAATAAGGCCGCCGACCCTGGAGGCATGTCCTCAGGGTCGGCGGCTTTTCTCATGCCATCGGGTGTGGATGCCCGGTGAGCGAGCCGGTCAATACTTGGCGACAGAGTCGTCAACCTCATCACTCCACGCCAGCGTACCGCCGGCCAGATTCTTCGCATCGAAGCCCTTCTTCCGGAGAAACTCGGTTGCCTTCGCGGAGCGTCCACCCGAACGGCAGTGGACGACGACTTCTGATCCCGGTTCGGCGTCCATCTCATCGAGCCGATCTTCCAGTTCGTCCAGCGGAATGAGTTGGTCCGCGCCGATATCCGCGATATCTGCCTCGTGCGGCTTTCGCACGTCGAGCAAGAACGGCGCGTCACCGTCGTCGCGGCGCTGCTTGAGGTCCTGAACGGAAATTTCGGGGATCTGGCTCACGTCGTCGGTGCCATTTTGGGAAGAATCGGAAGACGGAATACCGCAAAATGCTTCGTAGTCGATCAGTTCCGTCTGCGTCGGGTTGTCACTGCACACGGGGCAATCGTCGTTCTTCTGCACGTTGAGGGTGCGGAAGTTCATCTCGAGGGCGTCGACCATGAGGAGTCGGCCGATGAGCGGGTTGCCGATGCCCGTGATAAGCTTGATTACTTCGGTCGCCTGAAGCGTCCCGATGAATCCGGGCAGGATGCCGAGGACGCCGCCTTCGGCGCACGACGGCACGAGGCCGGGCGGCGGCGGCTCTTCGTACAGACAGCGGTAGCACGGGCCGTCCTCCGTGGCGAACACCGAGACCTGTCCCTCGAACCGAAAGATGGAGGCATAGACATTCGGCGTGCCCGTCATCACGCACGCATCGTTCACGAGGTAGCGCGTCGGAAAATTGTCCGTTCCGTCGGCAACGACGTCATACGGGTCGATGATATCCAGCGCGTTGTCGCTGGTCAGGCGCACGTCGTGGGTTTCGATCTCGACGTGCGGGTTCAGATCGGTCAGCCGCTCCCGCGCGGCCTCCAGTTTCGGGCGACCGACGTCACTCGTGCTGTAGAGGATCTGTCGCTGCAGGTTGGAGGCCTCGACGCGGTCGAAGTCAACCAGCCCAATCTTACCCACACCCGCGGCGGCGAGATAGGTCGCGGCGGGAGAGCCGAGGCCGCCGGCTCCGACCAGCAGGACGGATGCGGCCTTCAGTTTCTCTTGTCCTTCGCGACCGAATTCGGGGAGCGTGAGATGGCGGCTGTACCGCTGCAACTCGTCGGTGGACAGGTCCGGCGCCCGGGGCGGGGCGACGGTGGCACCGGCATTAGATGAAGAATGGGAAGCCATGAGGGAAGCAGAGGCGTATTCAGAAGGGTCGAGCAGAGGGAGGGTCCGATCACCCACCGGCGATGGAGGGCACGATCGACACTTCGTCTCCATCCTCGACGTTCGTGTCGGGACCCTCGAGGTAACGGATGTCGTCGTCGTTGACGTAGATGTTTACGAACTGCCGTAGCGTACCGTCCTCTGTATATAGATTGGACTCAAGGTCGCTATACTGCTGAACGAGGTCCGACAGTACGTCGGAAACGGTCGTGCCCGTAGCGTCAACGCTTGCGTGGCCGTCCGTATAGGAACGGAGCGGCGTAGGGATGCGGACGGTCGCGGTACGGGTCTGTGTGTCAGGCATGATGCGAGGATGATCGATTAAAAGGAGAGGCTCGAGTGCTCGAGGCAAGGATTATTGCCGTGATGCGGTCGGTTAGATGAGTCTGACCTCTTCCGGTTGGAACCGGGAGCGGTCGGGCGCCAGCGACCAGGCGGTAAGGTCATCCGGCGTCCCGTCGTCGATCGAAACGATCACATAGGTGTAGCCGGGAAACGTGGCGTCCGCAAGGTCCGTCTCCGAGGGTTCGGCCGGATGGTCGGGGTGCGAGTGGTAGAAGCCGACGACATCCAGACCGTCTCCAGCGGCTTCCTCCGCTGCGGCGCGGTAGTCGTCCGGCGTGATTTCATAGCGCCGCTCGCGGTTCTCGGTGTTGCGGTTGGCCACACGGCGGACGCGTGAGACGCGGTTTGTGCCACTGTCGTCAACGGTGCCGACCAAAAAGCCGCATCCTTCTTCCGGGTACGCGCTGGCGCCGTGGTCGCGGATGGCCTGAATCACAGATGGGGAGGCAATCATGGAGACACGGGTTTCGGATGAAGAACGGGGGACGGTCGGGGTTGCTCAGTCGCTGAAAAGGTCGTCCGAGAGGTACCGGGTTCCGGTATCGCACAGGATGGTGACCACGACGCCCTGATCGAGAGATTCAGCGATCCGGAGCGCGGCATGCACGTTCGCACCACCAGACGGTCCGATGAGGAGCCCCTCCTCACGTGCAAGGCGACGCGTCATGTCGATCGCATCCGCCGTTCGGCACGTGACGTGCTCATCCGCTATCTCCGGGACGTAAATACCGGGTACGCGGGCGGTCTCCATGTGCTTGAGACCTTCCATTGCGTGCATCGGCGAATCCGGCTGCATCGCGATCGCGCGAACGTCGCTGCGCTCTTCCTTCAGCCGGCGGGTGGTGCCCATAAACGTTCCGGTGGTGCCGAGGCCGGCCACAAAGTGGGTGACGCGGCCGCCCGTTTGCTCGAGAATCTCGCGTCCGGTACCGTCGTAGTGCGCTTTCCAGTTGGCGTCGTTGTCGTACTGGTTCGCGTAGAAATAGGCGTCCGAATGGTCCTTGACGAACTGTTTGACGCGTGCTTGCGCCCCGTCCGTACCCTCGAGGGGGTCCGTGAGGATCAGTTTCGCACCGTACGCTCTCAGGATCTGCTTTCGCTCCTCCGAGGCGTTTTCGGGAAGGGCGAGGGCGATCGATAGACCCCGCGCCGCCCCGATCATGGCATATGCGATTCCCGTGTTGCCGCTCGTAGCGTCGATCAGCGTCCGGTCCCCGGTGAGCTCGCCGGCAGCGATGCCGTCATCGATCATGCGCAGGGCCGGACGGTCCTTTACCGATCCACCCGGGTTCAGATGCTCTGCCTTCGCGTAGAGCGAGACGGTGTCGGGCAGGTCGCGTCCGATGGCGTCCAGTCGGAGCAGCGGCGTGTTGCCGATTTGCTCAATCAGACGGCTCCCAGACGTGGTGGCATCGGTCGCCCGTGGCCTGCGTCGGGAGCGGACCGCGGACCGGGCGGGACCGGAAGGCGAGGCGATGGAATCTGAAGAAGGCATAGACCGTTCGGCGAGCGCGAGAATGAAGAGGGGCGAAACAAAAAACGCCTCTCGCGGGCAATCCGGAGAGGCGACGGGCGGGGCGATATGACGGTTCAGCCTACACGCTGACCGAGCCGTATGCCATGTGCACACGGATCCCTCCGACGCCGGACATACAACAACAGCAAGTCGCAGAAACCGACATGATGAGGGATACGAAGGTCACGAGGGGCGGATATCCAGCCTGGGGCGGCTGTTTGTCTCTTGTCTATGCGTTTCAACCCCGGCTTAAGGGGTGCGTTCCAGGATGAATGCGCGTTACAACATCTTTTATCCGGCTCCATCGGATCCGCAGCGATCCTTGGATGTACGTTAAATTGAAAATTTGTATCAGTGTATCGAGGGTTGTTGGCACGTCGACATGTACGACGATGCGCCGCGGGTGCCGCCGCCATTCGTCGTCCGGTGGAGTTTCACCGTCCAGGGAGGGCACATGAGTATCATTCATTTCCAGGGAGACATTCAGCAGGACGCCGCTGAGCGGGCACGGATTCGGTCCGCGATCGAGGGTGTGGACGCGTGGGATGAGACGGAAGTGGCGCCCCGATGGGTCGTCTTAATGCACCACATGTCGCTCGGCGACAAAGTCTACGTGGCACACGCGGTCATGCGCGACTGGACGGTGACAGCGCGCACCGTTACGGAACTGGAGGATAAGCTTACCGCCCGGGCCGAAGGCGGACCGAAATCCAGCCGTGCCGTTCAACCGTCACCGTTCCGGCCGGTCTAAAATCGGGTCGCCGGAAATTCTGTGTGCCGATCGGAGGGGGCCGAATGCACGTCACATCCACGTCAGAATAAAGCAGGCTGCGGTGCAGGTGCGTGTCGGGTTGCGGCAACCTCAAGACGGGGATGGGCTCGCGTCTGTGTCATGTGACACGAGGCCCCTGTCTCACCTCAAAGAACAAGAAACAGCGCGACGCCGTTTTCTCCTGGTGTGTGCGTTTTGTGGGTGCCAGGCGGGTTCAGAGGGTTCTGGCTCAGGGTTTGCACTTATCGACTGTCCCGCTACAACACACTCACTGATCCGTTCGCCGTAGCCATGGCTTCGACCGATCCGGCCCTTCAAGCAGCCATGTCCCTCGCGGCTCGCCGTCGCGACATCCCGGAGCCGCTGGCTGAAATATTTACTGCCTGGAATCTGTGCTTTCGGGCATACTGCGACCGGTACGACCGTCCGTGGCCCGATCACCGGGTTGTGCCCGACTTCGTGACGTACTTACGCGAGAAGACGACGGTAACGCCCGAGGAGTTAACGCATGCGGTGGATGCGGTCATCTTCGGCCTGGAGGAAACGACGGGTCTGGCGGGACCGCTCAAGACAGCCCTTCGTGCCCGTGTGCTCTCCGACGTACCGTCCCCGGAACGCGCCGAGGCTCAGCCGGCAGCGGAGCAGGAGCCCATTCGTCCCCGCGCCGCTGCGCTTACCCGCGTCATGGTGGCGATGGACAAGGAGACGTTCGGACAGTACGAGTCTCGCTTTCGGAATTGATCTGCCTTCGGCACGGCCGGCTGCCGGTCATCGTCAGAGAGTCCCCGGCGTAAAAGCAAAGACCCAGACCCATGGGTTGTCATCCCAGGTTGGCCCGCCCCGCGGCTGAAAAGCGTTCCAGCGAGATCGAAACGCGGCCTGGGGAGCATCCAGCGTATCGAGCCGATCCGGTAACGCTCCGGCCGTGGGTCGGAGGGGCAGACCCTCATCCGTCACGTCGAAGGCACTCAGATCCTGTAGTTGTTCGACGCGGACGTCCTCGATTCGAATGGCGAGACGTGCCGCCCATCGGGGCATGAAGATCGGTGAGACCCAGTCGCCGGGTCGTCGGGGCATGTCCACCTCATCTGCTTCGTAGCGAAGCGAGGCGCAGCGCGATTCGGACCGATCGTCCGTGTCGGTGTCGGCCCAGTCGGTTTCGCGGCCATCGACGAAAAACGAGGCCGTCCACGACTCGCGCACCCAGAGGACGTCCCCCCGTGCATGCGGAGCCGTGATCGATTGCAGATCCGTCTCCCCCGCGCATCGCACCGTCACCTCGAGCGTTGCGGCGGAGCGATCGATCCGAAGCACGCGGTCCGGTGCCGGAGTGATGACGCGACGGGTCTGCACTTTGTCACCGTCTCGGATCAGGCGAACCATGTCCGGCGCGAAAATAATGGGCCGCGCGGGCGGCGTATCGAACGTCTGCATGCGAACAGCGGTCGGCGCGGAGGAGGTAGTAGAGGGGCGGTCTACATCCCGAGGAGGCCGCCGATCCCGACGGCTGTGCCCATCACGATTCCGACGACGATCATCAGCGCGAAGTAGGCGAGCGCGCCGGCGCCGATCGTAAGGGCTGTTTTCGTGTTGTCAAGATCCAGGCCCTGTCGGATGGCGATGAATCCGGCGGCAAGCGTCCAGAAGAAGCCGATCAGGCCGCCGAGGCACGGGATGATCGCGAGAAACTGCGGGGCAAAGGCAAATCCGATCACCCGGAGCATCTCGCCGATGTCGGCCGTGCCGTTGAATACATTCGTGCCGATCGCGTAGGTCACGACCGACCAGACCACCCAGCCGAAGAACGCCGAGATGACGCTGACGAATATGGCGCTGAGCTCTGCACCGCCGAAGGAGCTTCCGATACCCGAGAGGATGGCAGCGGCCGCGACGACGATCACCGCTTGCTGCATGGCGTCCGGGTCGTGTTCGATGTTTTCGAACGTGGCGGCGTCCAGTTGAAAGACGCCGAGGATGCGATCTTGAAACGTCATGACAGCGCAGGGTGTCGGTGATCAGGCAGGTGAAGTGGGGCCGGGGGGTTACGTTGCCCAGGCCGTCGCTCAAACAACGAATCGTTGCTGCCTGATGATACAGGTGCGGAGGCAAAAACCCCCAATGGTCGGCACGATCCGGCCGTTAGCCGGCAAGTCATCGCGCCGTCACGTCAGAAAAAGTGTTTGCATCACGCGTGTGGCGGCGTTTTTATCCTCGTTCCCGTTCGGAGAGGACGTCACGTACTTGTCGTACGCCGCGGGGAAGAGGGGCGAGCGCAGCCCGTCTTCCGATGCGCGGAGCGATCGCGCCTGGTAGTTGACTTCAGCGCGCAGGTGGTCCGGAAGCGGAATGATTCGCGTTTCTCCGGACGGTCCAACACGGAGCAGCGCGCGTTCCACGTCCACGTCGCCGGCCGTCAGTCGGACGGCCTCGGACAGCGTGAGATCGGTGTGGAAGAGGAGGCGGGTGAGCAGGCGGCCACCGGAGGCGGTGTTCTGCGAAGGGTCCGTCTCGACCGCGTGCGATGTGGGCTGCGTGGTATTGCTTCGTTCATCCTCCAACGCCACCATCTGCTCGGCAACGGCCGGGTCGATGCGGCCGTCAAAGACATCGAACAGGGCGAACATGACCGCGTCGAGCGCAACGTCTTTTTCGTCGGACGTTACGCCGGGATGCTCGCGGAGGAGGGAGAGGAAACCCGGGAGGTGAGGAGCGTCGGCCGGAACGCCCTCTCGCTGACAGTACTGAACATAACACAGCGACCAGATGCCGAAGGCTTCCGCCTGCCGGGCCTCAAAGCGATGGTCGAGAGCGGCCGTGAACAGGACGTACAGCAGGGTCTGCGCCGTGTCGTCAGGGCTCAGGGCATCGTCTAACAGCATCGCGAGAGGGTGGTTGGGCGAGACATCGTGGTCCTACTACCGTGACGAGGGAGTGAAGATTCCGGCGCGTGGCGGAGTCGTTGCATGATGGAAGCGGTTCGCAAGCGTCTGCACGTAGAACTCGCGAATCAGCAGGAGGGCACACGCAGTTTCATCGACTGCCTTTACCGGCCGGCATGGTGCCGGATCGATTTTCTCCACGTGCGCTGTATTCGTTCATGCCTGAACTGTTTTTCGAAATTGGCTGGATCATCGTAGCCTTTGCTGCCGGTCTCGGTGCCCGGGCGCTCCGCCTGCCACCGCTGGTCGGCTATCTGGCTGCCGGGATGGCGCTGGCGGCGGTTGGTGTGGAAGGCAGCGCGGTGATCGATCGCATCGGCGACCTCGGCGTCGCCCTGGTTCTCTTCATCGTCGGACTGGACCTCCGGTTGCGCAACCTTCTGGAGATGGAGGTCATCGGTGTCAGCAGCCTTCACATCGTGCTCTGGACGGCTCTGGTGACAGGCGTCGGTGTGGCCATCGGCCTCCCGCTCGTCGGGGCGCTGGCTGTTGCTGCGGGGCTGAGTGCGTCGAGCCTGGTACTGGCAGCCAAGTCGCTGGAAGCGCAGAACGACCTGCGCTCCTATCACGGTCGCGTTGCCATCGGCATCATCCTCGTCCAGACCGTGGTTGCCACGACTGCAATTGCGGCCATGGGCGAACCGCCGAGCCCCTGGGCACTGGCAGTCCTCCCGCTCGTCGCGCTCAGACCCGTTCTGAAGCGGTTGCTGGATGCCGTAGGACGCGGCGAAATGCTCCTTCTCTTCGGTCTGGCCCTGGCCACGAGTGGGAGCCTCCTGTTCGGCGCGGTCGGGCTGAGCTCTGAGCTGGGCGCACTCGTAGCGGGGGCCCTCCTCGCCGGGACCGATCGCACCGGCGACCTGTCCGAAGCGGTCAGTGGACTGAAGGACGCGTTCCTGCCGGCGTTCTTCCTCTCGGTAGGGCTCGTCGGCCTCCCGGATGCGTCCGGCCTGATTGTCGTTCTGGGGCTCCTCGGATTGCTTGTCGTGAAAGGGGCGCTGTACACCGGGCTGTTTGCTGCCTTCCGCCTGCGTGCCCGGACGGCGTTCCTGGCGTCGATGCCCTTAACGACGTACAGCGGGCTGTCGCTCATTGTCGCCTCGGCCGCCGTGGCGGAAAACCTGCTGCCGGAGGCAACACTCACAGCTCTTGCGCTCGCAACCGCCGCGTCCTATCTGGTGAATGCCCCGTTTGCCCGCCGGGCGCCGGACCTGTGGCCCCGGGTGGCGCCGTGGCTTGAGACGTGGCAGCGGAGCGGTCGCCCGCGAGACGCCCGCCCGGAAACGCTCGGTCGTGCCCGCTTCGTCGTGGTCGGTATGGGACGCGTGGGAACGGCTGCGTACGACTACTTCGCGGACCGAATGCAGTGCCCTGCGGGCGTGGATGAAGATCCGGGGCGGCTTGCAGAGCACCGAAGCAACGGCCGGCGCGTGCTGTACGGCGATGCCCGCGATGCAACCCTGTGGAGCGATCTCGGCCTGGACACGGTCGAGGCCGTCGTGCTGGCTCTTCCGGATCGTGAATCCACGCTTGCCGCCGTTCGCGCGCTCCGCGAGGCCGGGTTTGAGGGCCCCGTCAGCGCCCTCACCACCGACCCGGACGGACGGGCCGCGTTGATCGATGCGGGCGCCAGCGCCGTCTACCTCTCGGGCGAGCAGGTCGGCCACGCGCTCGCACGGCACGGGCTTCGACGCCGGCAGCGGACCGTTCCGGCTGCCGTCACCCTGGATGTGGGCGCGGAAAACCGACCGTCCGCACCGCTTCGACCCTCGCGGGAGGCGACGCCCATGGAAGCATGAGTCCGGTCGCCCCCGTCGACGCCCTGGTTCCGGGCCAGTGAGGCGTTCAGTTGAAGCTCACACCGTCGAGAGGATCAGCCTCCATTTTTCGGAGCGCCTCTTCGGCAAACCACGCCTCCTCCACCTCCTTGGTCTGGTCGGGCAGATTCGGGTGCGGCTTTTTGTATCCCGACATGTTTTTCAGCCAGACGAGCGTCTTCGTCCGCATCTGACCGTCCGGCGTTTCGAATTCGACGTCTCTCTCTCGGGCGGCACAGGTCCCTTCCGCTTCGCCCATCACGTGACCGTAGGTCGGATGGCGAAGGAGCACGCGTACGCGCTCGCCGTGCGTGAAGCGGGAGTCGGCAAAATCCTCTTCGCTATATGTGGTCACTGCAGTGGCAGAAGTCGGGTGGAGAAAAAAAGACAGGGTTGACGCGCGGCTGCATGATCCGTACGCGCGGTGGCAGCGACCGTCGAGACTACTTGTACTGGTTCATTGCGTCCACGGCGAGCGCGTCCGCCAGATTGTTGAGTTCGTTGTCTGCGTGGCCCTTTACCCAGATCCACTCGACGTCGTGCCGCTCGTTCTGCGCGTCGAGCTTCTGCCAGAGCTCCTTGTTTTTGACCGGCTTCTTCGAGGACGTCCGCCAGCCGTTCTTTTTCCAGTTTACGATCCAGCCGTCGTTGAACGCGCGGGAGACGTAGGCGCTGTCTGTGTAAAGCTTGACGTCCGTTGGCTCCTCCAGCGACGCCAGTCCCTGGATGGCGGCCATAAGCTCCATCCGGTTATTGGTCGTTTGCGGCTCGCCGCCCGTCAGTTGATCCACGTCTTCGCCATCAATTACGATCGCCGCCCAACCGCCGGGGCCGGGGTTGCCGCTGCAGGATCCGTCCGTGTAGATCTCCACGTCGTTCATTGCGTCTGATAAGAAAAGGTGTGCAGGACCTGATAACGTAGCGGAACGGTAGACATTCCGCGAACGACCTCTGGTAAGCAGCAGTGAAAATCGCGCCGATGCGGGAAACGCACGGTCCATCATCGCGTGTTTCCACGCCGTGCATCCAACGTGCCGTCCACTCCTATCCGATCCGTTAGCCCGTCCAGACCATGAAATTTGTTGACAAGGTAGACATTAAGGTCCGTAGTGGAGACGGTGGGCGCGGGCTGGTGTCCTGGCGGCGGGAGAAGTACGAGCCGCGGGGAGGCCCGGCGGGCGGCGACGGGGGGCACGGCGGTTCCGTGTACTGCGAGGCGGACGAGAATCTGTATACGCTTCTCGACTTCCGGTACAACAAGCACCACGAGGCCGGAGACGGTGAGCCCGGGGGGAAGTTCAAGAAAACGGGTGCAGACGGGGATGATGTTGTGATTTACGTGCCGCGCGGTACCGTCATTAAGGACACGCGGACCGGCGGTGTGATCGGGGAGGTACTGGAGAATGGCGAACGGATCACCATCGCGGAAGGAGGACGCGGAGGCAAGGGAAACGCCTTCTTTAAGTCGTCCACCAACCAGGCGCCGCGACACGCCCAGCCCGGCGAGGACGGCGAATACCGGGAGATCACACTCGAACTGAAGCTGCTGGCCGATGTCGGTCTGGTCGGATTTCCCAATGCCGGCAAAAGCACGCTGGTATCGTCACTGTCAGCCGCGAAGCCCGAGGTTGCGGACTACCCCTTTACTACGTTGAATCCGCAGCTCGGCATGGTCTACATCAGTGAATTCGAGTCCTTCGTAATGGCCGACCTTCCCGGCATCATCGAAGATGCGCATACGGGAAAAGGCCTGGGCCTGCGCTTCCTCCGGCATATCGAGCGGACCTCGGTTCTTCTCTTCGTCATCCCCGTTCTCTCAGACGATCCGGCGGGCGACTATGAGAAGCTTCGCCACGAACTCAAAGAGTATCACGCGCCGCTTCTGCAGAAGCCGCACCTGGTCGCCCTATCGAAGATCGACACGCTGGCGCCGGATGAGCAGGAGTTGCTACCGGAGATCATGGGGGAGGAATTCCCCGACGATGTCGAGTTTTTGCCGATCAGCTCCGTATCCGGAGCCGGACTTGACACGCTGAAGCACCGCCTCTACGACCTCGTCACCGAGATAAAGTCCAAGAAGCAGGATATCGGAGCGTAAGATATCGTCTATTAATTACGGTATTATTGTAGATACGACAGTTGAAATACTATATGTCAAGACTTACTATTTGTCTGCATCGTAGGTCGTGAGTACGCATCGATTGACAGAGCGAAGCGTGGGGAATCGGAAGGGGGAGATAGGATGGGGAGACCGACTGAGCGTCGACCCGGAATTGGGAGCGGCCTGGCATGAGCCGGGGGACGAGGCGTTCGGGCGGCAGATCAACCCGGCGCTCGATACGCCTCAGCAGCGGCGCGCGCTGGTGGCACTTTCTCTCGTGCCGGGCCTCGGCGCAGCTCGCATTCGAGCGTTGCTGGCGTATCTGCGGTCACCGGTGGCGGTATGGAAGGCCGGTCGCACGCAACTGGAGTCTGTGCCGGGCGTCGGCCCGTCGGTGTCGGAGGCGATTCTGACCTTTGACGATCACGACGCCGTCGATCGGCAGATGCGTCGGGCAGAGGCGATCGGAGCCGTGCTCATCACGCCCTGGGATGACGCGTTCCCTGATCGCCTTCGGCAGATCTACGACCCACCGGTTTTCCTGTGGGTCCGCGGGGACCTGTCCTGCATTCATCGCGGGGCGATTGCTGTTGTCGGTACGCGTCGATGCACCGACTATGGTCGCCAGCAGGCGGCCCGATTTGCTGCTGAACTCGTGCGGCACGGCCTCCCGGTGGTGAGCGGACTGGCATATGGCGTGGATACAGCCGCGCACCGGGGCGCCCTGGAGGCGGGCGGGCAGACGGTCGCGGTGCTGGGGTCGGGACTGGGCTGCGTGTATCCCGGCGCGAACCGATCCCTGGCCCGAGCGATGGTGAAGAACGGGGCTGTCGTGTCCGAGTATCCGATCGATGCGGAGCCGGACCCGCGGTACTTTCCCGAGCGCAACCGCGTCGTGAGCGGTCTCACGCTGGGCACGCTCGTCGTCGAGTCGCATCGGGAGGGCGGGGCTCTCATCACCGCACGCATGGCCCTCGAGCAGAACCGGGAGGTGTTTGCCGTTCCGGGACCCATCACAACATCTGCCAGCGAGGGGACGAACGCGCTGATCCGGCGGGGAGAGGCGAAGCTGGTGGCCGACGTCGACGACCTTCTGGCGGAGCTTCGCTTGCCGACCGCGGACACCACGGGGCAGGTGACACCGGAGCAAGACGTGGCCACCTCTCTGGACGGCGATGCGCGACGACTGTACGACGCGCTCGGATCTAAACCTGTGCACCTGGATGAGCTGTGCCAGACGACGGGCTGTTCGCCGTCCGATGCGCTGGTCGCGCTCCTGCGGCTCGAGTTCGACGGTCACGTACGGCAGCTCGCCGGGAAGCAGTTTCGCCGCGCCTGAACACGGGTACCGCGCGACACCGTCAGGGGGCGTCCGTCCCCGTCACGTCCGGATCAAGTTCCGTTTTCCGAATTCGTCTTTTTGCAGAAAGGGAAGGACGCAATCTTGTTGACACGTCGGATCCCGCCTTCAGACGGTTCGTTGACTTTCGCCGACCACTCGCTCGCTCAAATCGGCCGTACCGTTTGCCCGTGTTTGTACGTTTGCTCAGCCTTTCTGTCGCCGCGTGCCTGGCCGTCGCGCTCGTTTCGTGCGACGCAGCGGGACCCGAGCCGTTCGAAGTAGACGTTGTCGTGGAATCGTATCAGGTGGCGGGAGAGCCCGCAGCGCCCGTCCGGCTGACGCGTTCCGTGCCCCTGGATTCTACGTTCGACATCGAGGATGCCGGTGTTCGCGGGGCGGATGTGCGTGTCGAACGGCTGAACGCAGACGGGGCGGTCCTTCAGACGATCCCCTACGCGGCCGATCCCGACAGCGTCGGCTTTTACCGCCCGGTCGCGCAGACCGGGAACTCGGTGCCCGACATCGAGCCGCTGAGCACCTACCGGCTACGCGTCGCGACCGAGTCGGGCGACCGGATCCGGGCCGTGACGACCGTTCCGGATACGTTCTCCATTGTCGCGGCGAACCGCGACACCGCCACGTATCAGTCCGACGAGGAAATCGCCGTGCGCATTACGCCGAGCCGGACGCCGGGTCGGGACCAGGCGTTCTACATCTTCAGCACTGAATCCCTCGATCCGACGGAAGAAAATCTCGTCCCGCTGATCCAGGAGTTTCTCCGACAGGACGAGAACATCGTCCTGCAAGATGTGGTGATTACGTCGTCGCCCATCCTGAACGAGGCCGGGTACACCCAGAATGCAGACGGTACGTTTACCCTGCGTCTCCCGTGGGTGGCGGTGGCATTCTACGGCCCCAACCGGTCGCGCATCAACGTGCTGGACGAAAACCTCTACGACTTCATTCGCTCGCAGACGGCTCAGCAGGGCGGCGGGGGCTTTACGCCGGGCTCCATCCCCAATGTAATCGAAACGGTGGAGGGCGGGGCCGGTGTCTTCGGCAGCATGGCCAGCGTGTCTCGAGAGATCTACGTCGCACGGGGCGAGTGACGGGTCACGGGTCGATGTGCGTCGACTCACCGGGTCGGAGCAGGTGGAGGCGCTCCGTGAGGTTCAAGTGCTCCGCGCATCGAACGACCGCCGGCGCCGGGGCCTGCACGGGCTCGTCTGCCAGATCGAAGGTGCCCCAGTGGATGGGCACGACTGCGGGGTGCCCGAGATCGACGGCCGCCTGCATCGCTTCGTCCGGGCTCACGTGGACCGGCTTCATGATGCTCCGCGGCTCATAGGCTCCGATGGGGAGGAGGGCGACGTCCGGGGTGCCGATCGTTTGGCGGATGGCGGAGAAGTGCGGGCCGTAGCCAGAATCGCCGCCGAAATAGACCGTCCCGGCGTCTGTGGACATAGCCCAGCTTGCCCAGAGCGTCTGGTTGCGGTCGGTCAACGAACGCCCGGAAAAGTGCATGGCGGGAAGCGCGTGAACGCGCAGTCCGGCACCCAGGTCGAGATCCTCGTACGTCCACCAGTCGAAGTCGAGCACACTCGCCAGCCCCCAGCCCCGGAGCCGGTCGGCACAGCCAAGCGGAGCGAGAAAAAGGGGCGAGAAGCGCTCCTCTAGGGTTTCGACCGACGGGCG
>NZ_DAXETW010000136.1:0-23155 GCF_051155795.1 Longibacter sp. | reverse complement strand
GAAACCGTCGACGCAGCCATCGAGCAGCTTCCCGAGCGGCGTCGCGCAGCCTTCGAGCTGTGCTTCATCGAGGGCATGAGCTACCGCGAGGCCGCCGAAGCGCTGGACGTCACCCGCAAAACGATCGAAAACCACATCTCCCACGCGCTCCGCGACCTCCGGGCGGCGCTGGACGGATTTGAGCTATAGGGGAAGGAATGTCGAATGTCTATCGTCGATTGAGGCGTTGAGGCGTTGAACCGTTTGCGCGGAGGGGTTTCACTGCGATTCGTCATCGGGGTTGCCCGCGCCCCTACCTTCCCCAAGCCCATCCACATACAAACATAACCACCTACAAACATGCATAACTACACAACTACACACTTTTACATCTTCACACTGTATCCCCGGCCGGCAGCCGATTAGTTCTTAACATTACGATAACATACGGGCTTAGGGGGAGGCCCCGGGGGCTCGTGTATGCGGGGTGAACGACGACACGGAGGTGCATCTGGCGCCCGTCGTCCCGATTCATTCATCCCAACACGATTCCATGTTCGCCATGACCCTTTCCCGCACGCTTTTCCATCCTGTTCTTGCCGCTACCTTCGCCCTGCTCCTGGTCCTGACCGGATGCGACAGCACCGGCCCCTCGGCCGATGCCCCTGACGTGAGCGCAGAAGAAACCGCCGAGATGATCGCCGTCAGCCTGGCCGAAGAGAACGGCGGAACGGCCGACGATGTGGCCAGTGCCGATCTTTACGCAACGAACCTGCAGACGGGCAGCAAGGCCATCTCCCGGTCATACAGCCGCGATTGCTCCTACAGCGATGCCGACCAGCTTTGGAGCTGCGAGGTGTCTGCGTCGCGGACGTCCAACCGGATCGACGCTTCCTTCAGCCGCTCCGTCGAAGTGCAGTTTCTCGACGCATCGGGCCAGCCGCAGCGTAATTACACGGTGGACGGTGAAACGGCTGCCTCGCTCGTCTACACGATCCTCGATGGATCCGGATCGTTCGAATCCCCGCGCATGAGCACCCAGCACACCATTCCGGCAGCGGGCAATGATGCGTCCAGCTGGACCATCGACGGGCCGGGCTCCGGTGTTCTAACGATCAACGGTGCGGGGAGCCGGGAGACCAGCGCGACGCGGACCGGTCGTCGTGGCTCACGGGTCCGTTCCGCGACGCTCACCTCCCAGGTGTCCGACGTCCTCCTGGAGCGGGGCAGCGGGATTCAGAGCGGTACGATTGCCGGCACCTACGACGCCGAGATCGTACTGACCAACGATGCCGGCGAAGAGGTTTCCCGCACCATCAGCGTCGAGTATGAAGCGACGTTCTCGAGCGACACGGTGGAGGTAACCTTTACCGGCGGTGGCGAGCGCTTCAACGGTCGCACGTTTGAGTTCACCTCGGCTGCGGGTGAGCCGGTGTAACGGCCGTCGACCAGAGCGTCTACGCAGGGCGCGCCGCGTTCCGGATCTCCGGGTGCGGCGCGTTTCGCGTAGCCCCCGGTTGCGTCGGATGGACGGAGCCGTTTTGCCATCCGGGGACGGGGAACGGATCCCGCCCCGATCCGTCGCGAAAGCAGCGCGATACATAGCCTTTCCTTTTTTTGTCCACCTGACCACGCGGTCTCATGCCTGCCCCCTCCGAGTCGGATCGAACCATGGCGCAGCGTCTTGGCGTCTTCCTGGCCGACGATCGTGTTCGGCTCCGGGAGGTAGACGCGTCCGATCTGGTCGTTGAGCCGCGCGAAGACGGCGTGTGGATGGAGCGGCTGCTCCGGTATCGGGCGGAGACGATTGAGGCGCGGCCGTCGCCGACCCGGTCTCAGTCGCAGGAGATGTGGGCCAGCATTGCGCGGGAGATGGCTGCGACATCGGCGGCCCCGTCAGCGAGGGCCCCGTCAGCGAGGGCCCGGGCAGCGGACGAAGCAGCATCCCGCACCGACCGGTCCCCGCGGCGCTCCCGATCGACGCTCCCGATGCGCGTGCAGTGGGCGGCTTTCGCCCTGCTGGTGCTCGGTGCCATAGGGGTCACGTGGTTCGTCCTGCAGCCCGATCCGCTGCAGGAGATCCTGGTCGCGCAGTCCGGGGCGCAAGTACAGACGCTGACCACGGCGGATGGGTCGACGATTCAGCTTCGACCCAACTCCACGCTGCACCGTGTGCAGGTGGCCGGCGCGGATCGGTATCGCCTGGACGGCGAAGCGCAGTTTTCTGTCACGCCGAGGTCGAATACGCCGTTTCAGGTCGAGGCCGGGAGTGCACGCATCACCGTCCTGGGCACGCGCTTTACCGTTCGTACGTGGACGCCGGAGCCTCAGGTCTATCTCGCGGAAGGACGGGTTGCGGTGACCCATACACCCTCGGCCCGATCGGATACGCTGCGTCCGGGTCAGCAGGCACGCGTTACGGAGGATGCAATCGACGTGTCGGAGGCGGATCCCGCCGGCTTTATCAGCTGGATGGAGAAGCAGCTACTTTTCCGTCGTCGCACCGCGGCATCTGTTGCCCGCGAGCTGGAGCAGCACTACGATGTGAGCCTGCAGCTGCCCGCGTCCGTCCGGGAAGAAACCCTGTCGGGTGAACTGGCGCTGGGGTCACGAGAGGAAACGCTAGCCGACTTCGGTGCAGTGCTCGGCGGAGCCTTCGAGCCGGACGAAGACGGAGCCTACCGATTGGTTCCGTCGAAGTAGCCGCGCGATGCTATCATCGCGGGAGCCCATCGTTTTTCCACTCTTCTCCGTCTCGCTTTTCTGGCCCATGTCGACCTGTGCACGGATTCGCTTGTGCGGACTCCTCCTCCTGACGCTGGCATTTGGTACGGGGCTCGTGCCGATCGAGGCGCGTGGACAGTCCGAGTCCGTCCGGGACGTCATCGAAGAACTGGAGCAAACCACCGAATATCGGTTCCTCTACCGGGATGCTCTGATCGCGGGTCACCGCGTCGGGGTTGACGTGTCCGGGTCTTCCGATCGGGTGAAGGTCGACCGGCTGGCTGCCGCCATGCAGGGAACGGGCCTGCTCCTCCGGATCGATCATGACCGGCGTCAGGTCATTGTCACGCAACGATCGACGGAGGTGCCCGAAGCCGTTCGCGGATATGTCGTGGACGGGCAGACCGGCACGCGCCTGCCGCTGGCAACCGTCCTCTGGAAAACGGGTCGAGGCCAGGCGGGGACGGCGACGGGCACCGACGGCCGTTTCCAGATCCGGCTGGACGATCGATGGGAGGCATCCGATACGCTGGTGGTCCGGGCCTCCTACGTCGGCTACGCCCCGCGAATCGTTCACGTTGCGCTCTCACCTCCTCCCGGGGAAGTGTCCATTCGGCTCTTTCCGCGAGAAACGCAGGCCCCGGAGGTGGTCGTCCAGACGGAGGCTCTGATCGCGGGTCTCGACACGACGTGGAATGATCTGCTGCGTGCGGAACGATACGCTCCGCTCGGTGAAGCCAACGTGCTGCGTGCATTGCAGCCCCTGCCGTCCGTGGGCGTGACCGGCGCCCTCACAGGCGGACTCGTCGTTCGCGGCTCCCGCCCGGACGGGTTCCGGGTTCTGCTGGACGGCGCGCCGATCTACAACGCCCATCACCTCTTCGGCATGTTCGACGCGTTCAACGCCGACGCCCTGCAGACCGTCGGTCTGTTCTACGACGTGGCACCGGCGACGTACGCCGCGCCCCCGGGAGGGACGCTGGCGTTCCGAACGCGAACGGGTTCGCAAAAGGACGTTCGGACGACGATCCACGCCAGCAACACCGCCGTGTCGGGGACGGTCGAGGTGCCGTGGGATGACGGTCGCGGGAGTGTGCTCGTCTCTGCCCGCGGGTCGACGCTGAATCTCGTGGACCTCCTCAACAACGACGAGCTGGTCGAGCAGGGACTGGACGTGGACCGTCCGCGCGAGCCGCTACCCGCCGATGCCGTTCGAGAGGTCGGTACCCTGACGACGCGCCCGCTCGATCCGTCGGGCTCGTTCTTCGACGTCCACGTGAACGCGTACAACGAACGCCCGTCCGGGCGGCGAATCACGCTGAGTCTGTACACCGGCACCGACGACGCCGACCAGGGGCTCCTTCGGCTCGTACGCAACCCGATCGACGACCGGCGATTCGCCATCGACACCACGCGCACCAGCGACCGATGGGGGAATACGAGCGGCAGCCTGCAGATCGATGAGCCGCTTTCGGATCGAGCGTACGGGCGCCTCACTGTCGCGGGGAGCCGATACGTCAGCCGCTACCGGAAGGACGACTTCGTCTATCTGCGGCAGCAGCGCAACGGGCGCAGTCGATTCTTTGTTGACGCGTACGCGAGTGAGAATACGTTGCACGAATGGAGCATGGAGCCGCGGGTGGACGTGGCGTTGCCGGACAACGGCATCGCGTCGATCGGGGCAGCTGTGTATTTGTACGACGTGGAATTTGAAGAGGCAAGTGCGCTCGGTTCGCCCTTCGAGGTGGAGCGCCAGGCCGCACGGGTCGATCTCTTCGGACACCTGGACGTGTCGCCGGGGCCGGTGGATGTGTCCCTCGGATTGCGAACGCACGGGTACACCGAGGGTCGGTACCTGCGCGTCTCCCCGCGGCTGCGCGTGCGGGCCTGGCCGGAGGAGTCCGTCTCCGTCGGCGTCGGCTACACGCGAAGCCATCAGTTTCTGCACCGGCTCGACATTGTCGGTGAGACGAGCAGCGCCGTGTGGGTGCCCAGCACCGAGGGCCAGCCGCCCGGCCGCGTCGATCATCTCTCGGGCGGGATTTACCTGACACCGCCCGTCGGGCCGGCGCTTCAGGTCGAAGCTTACGTCAAGGCGCACGAGAACATCCGATTGCACGAGACCTATGCGCGGTTCGTGCCCGGCGACCGAAGCGTGCTCTTCGCGCCATGGTCTGTGAACAACAGCTCCCGTGCGCGCGGCCTGGAAGTGCTGGCCCGGCAGTCCGCCGGGGCATTTTCGCTGACGACAGGGTATACGTGGTCTCGGGTCGTGATCGACCGGCTCGGCCAACCGAACCAGCCGGCGCCGTGGGACCGGCGTCATCAGGTCACCTCACGACTCGGGATGGACCTCGGGCCGTGGTCCGCGGCACTCACCGGTACGTACGCGACCGGGACGCCGAGCGACTATGCCGGTCTCGTGGATGAAGAACCAGCTCGGATCGGGGATACTGCCCGGCTTGATGCCAGCCTGCAGTACCAGCGGTCCACGGACGCACTCGACCTCAAACTCCGGGCGGCCGTGTACAACCTCACCGATCGAAAGAACCCCTGGTATCGGTCGCCCGCCCTCTACTGGACCCGTCCGGGCGGACGGGGCAGCCGCCTCGAGTCCGAGTTTGCCATCCTCGATACCTACGACCTCGGGTTACAACCGTCTGTCGCCGTCAGCATCACTTTTTGACCGGTCGATGCCGTGATTTCGAACGGTCAGTCGGGAGGATCGTCCCCTTCGGCCCCGGTCTAGCAGCCGTCGCTCGCATTTTATCTTTTGTTGAAAATACGGCACGGACTTGGCGTATTTAGCCCGCGCAACACCTCGTCGTGATATTCTGCGGCATCGTATCGTACGGTGACGCATCGTGCGGGCCAGGCCGGAGCAGCGACATTCATCCCGGCGTCCCGTCTCCCGATCCCGATTCTCCATGTGTTCAGATGAATCGATCCGACATTCGTGCCTCCATCGACTTTCGTGGTTTGATCCGAGGATGTCCAGATCACCAGTGGCTCATCGCGGATGCGATCTGGGAAACCGGCGCCGGGACTGGAGAGGCCCGATGGCTCGTGTCTACGGAAGAACGCATTTCGCGCCCGTCGGGCACCGGCATTGAGGAACATGACGCGGCCCCATCCTCGGCTGTGACGCGGCAGCGCGTGGTCACCATCCGAGATCAGTGGACGGGGTGGAAGGCGCGGGGGGCGACCGCGGCTGAGATCGCACGCCGAATCCGGGCGCAATACGATCCGTCGGATCGGGCCCCGAACGGATGCGGCGACGGTGCGGCAACTGGATCGGTCGCCGTGCCCGAGTGAGACGCGTCGATGTACCCGTCTGCGATCAACGCGGGCACTGGTTCTCCGCAGAATCGATCGGGGTAACCGCTGCGGGGTTGGGGAGGGGAAGAGGCCTGTTGCCGATGGATGTGCGAAACGTCTACTCCGATTCCGACGGAAGGTCGTCCGGGTCGCGCTTTAGTAGCCCCTGCTTTTTGTAGTAAATCATCGTTGTATCCAGCGTCCCGTGACGCATCCGCTGTTTCACCTCTTCCAGCGGCATGTCGTTGTTCAGCCAGATCAAGGCCGCTGTATGCGTCAGGCTGTGGGGCGTGACCCCGCGTCGTTTGACGTTCGACTCCTTCAGGTACCCGTTGATGCGGCTCCGAACCGATCGCGTGTTAAGCCGCTTGCCTTCCGAACGATGCCCGTGGCTGACGAACAGGGGAGAGTCGGGTTTCAGACCGCTACGCGTGTCGAGGTACTGCTCCACCTTTGTAACGACCGGTTCGTCGAGCGGGACCTGCTGGTCTTTGACGGTTCGGCCTTTCCCCTGAACGCGAAGCACCGGTCCCATTAGCGTATGCTCGAGGTCTTCGACGTCGGAGCGGACGATCTCGATCTCGCTCAGACCGGCGTACAGCATCAGGTAGATGATGGCGACGTCGCGCTTGTCGATCTGCGATTCTTCGTCCATCACGGTTTTGAGGGCCTCGATGTCCGACTCTGTCAGCACCTCCCGGGAGTGCGAATCCGGGCGACGATTGCCCTTGACGGCCTTGGCCGGGTTCTCTTCCAGCTTCCCGATATCGGTCAGATACTGGCAAAAGCGGCGTAACGCGGTCAGGTAGGTCGATACCGAGACCTGGCTCAGTTCGCGCTCCTCCATCAGGTACGTCTTGTACGCGCGAATATCATCCTCTGTGAACCGAAATTTGCCCTGCGTCGTGATAAACCATTTCTCGAACGTATTGAGGGACCGGCGATAGGTCCCGACCGTTTCCTTGCTTTTCTCCTTCAGGTAGTCGGTTAAAAACTCCTTCAGGTGGTCCCGAAGATCGCGGAGCGAGAGCGTCAGACCGGCGCCGGGGGAGGACGATGTGCTGGAGGTATCAGTCATAGGCGATCAGTTGCGACAGGCGAAGCAAGGGGCGAGTCCGTCCCACAACCCCGGACGCAGCGGGAAGAAAGGCGAAAACGGCGATTCGGCGTCTCTTCTCGGTCTCCGTGGTCGGAACGTCTCCTGGATGCGGCCTCAATAACGGAGCCAGGTCGGCAATTGTGCCCGCCGCGGCGTGTGAAACGGACGAGACCGGTTGGGGGAATCGGGTTCTGAATGCCATCGTGCCATCGAGGTGGCCGTGAGGGTACGCCGCGATCGGGGTATGCATTGACGTTGCGGCTTCGGAGTCGGACCTTGCGGCATCGATGCCACCGTCCGTTCCTCCACGTTTCCTATGCCTGACGCGTCCGATATCGTCACGCCGTATTACTGGACCGAAAGCACCGGGGGCCGGTTCGGGCCGCTCCTGTACGGGCTTGTCGGTGCACTGGCTTTCGTCGGGATGGGCGGTGGCGTTCTGTTCGGGGCGTGGACGGTCTACGAAAGCGCAGGAATGCATCCTGGCATCTACCTTCTCGGAAGTCTCAGCGTGCTTCTTTTCGCCGTGGCCGTGTGGCTGGCTGTGTCCGCTCATGGCACGTACCGTCGCCGCGCCGATCGGGCTCGCCGGCTGGAAGAGCACCCGGACCGGCCGTGGATCGTGCGCGACGCGTGGCAAGGCGGGGCAGCGAAAGCGATCGGCGACGACGTCGAGATGACGCTTGCATCGATGCCGGCCGTACTCGGGACATCGATCGAGGGACGGGTGCAGGGACCCGATCTGGCCGTGGACTGCGATGCATCGGTCCATGTCACGATTGAATGCCGGCGGCGCGAAGGCGGCTCCAACAGTCGTTCCCGCACGATCTGGCGGGATGAGCAGGACGTCCGACCCGTACGGTACGGCAGCCATGACGTGTCAATTCCGGTGGCGTTTGATCTACCGCTGGACGCGCCGCCGGCGACGCCCGATCCGGAGGGCCGTCCTCGCGTCGACTGGCGCCTCCGGATCGACGATGACGGATGGGATGGGCCGGTCCTGATCCCGCTGCCCGTGTTCGGAACGACGGATCCGGCCAGCCAGCGCCCGGACCGGATGAAAGCCGGTCGCGACGACGACGCGCGAGGGCCATTCGGTCCAGCGCTCGGGACGGCGGCGGACGATGAACGGCTGATGGAGCGGTACGACGGGCTGGCGATCTCGTCGACGCCGACCGAGTGCGTGCTGTCCTTCCAGGGGGCGCTGGCGCGGTACGGGGGAAGCCGGGCGTTTGCGGTCATTTGCACGACCATCCTGGCGGCGATCCACGGATACATCGGTTACCTGCAGGTCGTCGTGCCATCGTTTCAGGAGACCGTGGCAATTCCCCTGGCGCTGCACGCCGTGCTTGCCCCGATGACGGCGTTCTTCGTGTATCGATCCATCTATCCCTCGGGTAAAACCGTCACCGTGACCGTTACCGGCGACCGCATGCGGGCGTCCCTGTCCGGCTCCGGGGATGCTCCGTTCGTCGACGTGCCGATCGCCCAGGTTGCGTCGGTCTCGGTGGCCGTCGCGGACGTTGACCAGCCGCGCCGGGGCTACGATCTCCGGCTGGATTTGCGCGAGCCCGTCGATCCCGGCCCGCTTCGCGACGCCCTCGCCGAGGCAGGTATCTCTCTGGACGCATCGCGAAAGGAAGGGGATGCGCTGGACCCGCGGGTGCATCCGCCGCTCTACCTTCAGTTCCGGCGCCGCGCCGATGCGGAGATCATCGCCGGACGCATCGAAGCGGCCCTTCGGGATCGACGGGAGCCCTCGTCCACCGAGGGCGAGGCGTGACGCCTGTGGCGACAGGAAGTGGTGAGAACCGGTACCGGCTACATCCGACGATCCCTGGTGGCACGCCTCCCGCAATCCCTGAGGCGTTACTCCTACACGGACGGACACATGGTTTAGAACGGGACCGAGAAGAGGATATCCGGGTCCGGGGATCTTATCCTCTGGAGGAACTCTTCGACGTCATCTGGCTCAAGTAGGTGTCGCCGGAGGCGTTAATCGCATGGCGTTAGCATTCGCGTGCAGGGTTTTTCCTACCCTATTCGATCGCCTGCTCCGATGTGTCCTGTCGACATTGGCTGAATCCGTGTCGCTGTGAATGGACGGCGAGTCCCTTCACAACATCGGATCGGTTATGTCGCAACGTCGAGTCTCTTTTCCTGTCGTCGGTCTGGGGGCGTCCGCGGGTGGGTTGCGTGCTCTCACCGCGTTTTTTGAGGCGCTCCCGCCGCAGCCGGGGATGTCCTTCGTGCTGGTTCAGCACCTGGCGCCCGACCACGTAAGCGAGCTTCACCGTCTGCTCCAGTCGCATACCGGGATGACGGTACAGCAGGTGCATGAGCGCGTTGAGCTGGCACCGGACCACGTCTACGTCATTCCGCCCGGCCGCGTCCTCACGTTGCGCGAAACCGAGCGAGGGGTGCGCCTGCTCGTCTCGGAGCGCCTGACGGACCGGGAGCGGCGTTTCCCCATCGACCGGTTCTTCCGATCGCTGGCAGAGGTGCAGGGAGAGGATGCCGTGTGCGTCGTGTTCTCCGGGACGGGGACGGACGGGACCCTCGGTTTGAAGGCCGTCAAGGAAGTCGCGGGTCTGTGCCTCGTACAGAATCCAGCCGACGCGGAGTACGACGGTATGCCGCGTAGCGCAATGGCGACGGGGCTGGTGGACGTGGCCGATACGGTCGCCGGGCTCGCACGCCGGGTAGCGGCCCTGGCGCCCGGGGAAGCCAGCGGCGCTCTGGTGGCGGGGGAAGCCGACCTGGAGCAGCAGTACGAGGACATCTTACAGTCCGTGTTCATTGCGCTTCAGCGTCAGACGGGCCACGCCTTCGGCGGCTACAAACGGGCAACCATCCTTCGTCGCCTCGCCCGTCGGATGCAGGTTGCAGAAATCGACGACTTCGCCGAGTACGTAGCTTACCTCGAGGACGATGCCGGCGAGGTATGGGCGCTGTTCAAGGACCTGCTCATCTCCGTAACCAGCTTCTTTCGGGACAGAGAGGCGTTCGTGGCTCTCGCAGATCGGGTCGTGCCGGACCTGTTTCGGAATCGCGACCCGGTTGACACGATCCGCGTCTGGGTCCCGGGATGCGCAACGGGCGAAGAAGCATTCTCGATCGGGATGCTCCTGCTTGAGCATCGAGAACGCATGCACGGCGGACCGGACATCCAGGTCTTCGCGACGGACGTCGACAGCGATTCGCTGGCATTCGCCCGCAGCGGATTCTACCCGGGCTCGATCGCCACGGACGTATCGTCGGACCGGCTCCAGCGCTTTTTTTCCATGAAGCGGAACGGGTACGTCGTCGCCGCCGATCTGATGGACATCGTGCTCTTTGCCGAGCACAACCTGACGTCCGATCCGCCCTTTTCGAAGCTGGACCTGATCAGCTGTCGCAATGTGCTGATTTACATGGGGCGGGCCCTCCAGGAAGAGGTCTTCGCGCGATTGCATTACGCGCTTCGTGACGACGCCTACCTGCTACTGGGAATGTCGGAAGCGCCGGACGCGTCGTCCCCTCTCTTCCGCGCCGTGGACAGCCGGCAGCACATTTACCGCCCGACCGAGGTCCCGGCATCGGCCACGTCCGGCTTCGTGCTGAACAGCACCCCGTCCGTCCCACGGCCGGCGGTGGCGGAGAAGCAGACCGCGCGCCCCCGCGGTCTCGCGACCGTTCACCGTTCGCTCGTGATCAACCAGCATGCGCCGCCGTCTGTGCTGGTCGATGACAATGGACGCATTGTGCACGTCACCGGGGATGTGAGTCCCTACATGCGGGTACGCGACGGGCTCGCGTCCTTCGACCTGATGGACATGGTCGCCCCCGGCCTGAGGCTTGCCCTTCGTCCGGCGTTCTTCCGAGCCGTCCAGGGACGCCGCACCTCGATTTCGTGGGAGGGATCATTGCAGGAGGACGCCGGGACGCGTGTCGACGGGCGCCTGGAACTCATGGATGGGCCGGAGGCACCGTCCGACGTCGATGGGCCGGGGCCGGGGCACGACACCGACGCCGACGTCTCACCGTCCGGCAAGGGAACGCCGGGGCAGAGCGTGGACGGATCTGCGTCGCGGGAGCCAGGCGGGGACGACCCACCGCCGGCCATCCTACGGTCCCTGTCGGTGCTGTCCGGTCCATCGCACCCGGATAGTAAACGCTTCGACGGGGCGGCCGTGGAGGAGGTCGTGGCCGGAGATCGGGAGGCAGGCGATCGAAAGATCGCGGCGGACGCAGCAGAGGGGCTCACGCGGCTCGCCCTGATCGCCGAGCCCGTCCGGGATCGCGAGACCGACCAGACGTACGTGCTGCTCGTATTCGACCCGAAGACGCCGACTGAAGCGCAGGCGTCGGACTGGCGCGTTGGGCGGACGGAAGCCGCCGACCGACGGCTTTTCGAATCGATGGACGAAGAACTGCGCGAGACGCAGCAGCAGATGCGCACGCTTATGGAGGAGCACGAAACGTCCGCCGAGGAGCTGCAAACGTCCAACGAGGAGTTGCAGTCGATGAACGAAGAGCTCCGCTCCGCGACGGAAGAATTGCAGATCCGGAAGGAAGAGTTGCAATCGGCGAATGAAGAGCTATTGACGGTCAACCAGGAGCTGAAAAGCAAGATTTCGGAGGTCAACCAGGTGAATGCCGACCTCGAAAATCTCATGGCCGCAACCGATATCGCGACGCTCTTCCTCGACCGTCGTCTCCGTCTGAAGCGCTACACGCCGCAAGCTCTCTCTCTCTTCGATATTCAGGCGAATGACGAGGGCGTTCCGGTTGAGCGCATCTCGCACACGTTGGTGGATGTGGACGTCGCAGCAGCGGCTCGGACCGTCTACGACAGCCTGAAACCCATCCGCCGGGAGGTGACGACCGCCACCGGAACGTACCTGATGAGCGTGTTGCCGTATCGCACGCCGGGCGATCGCATCGACGGTGTTGTCGTTACCTTCGTGGATGTGACGGACCGTGTCGAACTCCGGGAGCAACGCGACAAGGCGCACGAGGCGAGCGAGATGAAGTCGAAGATGATCGCGAACCTGAGTCACGAAGTGCGCACGCCGATGACGGCCCTGCTCGGCTTTTCCGAGGTGCTCCTGGAGGAGGCGCAGTCGCCCGACGCGCGCCAGTTTGGCCATTTGATTTACAAGAGCAGTCTTCGCCTGCAGAACACGCTGGAGTCTGTGCTTCACTTCTCTCGCCTGGATGCCGGCAAAGAATCGATGGAGCGCGAAGCAGTGCGGCTGGTCGATGAGGTCCGCGAAACCTTTTACGAGCAGCGGTCCCGCGCCCGGGCGCGAGACGTCGATATTTTTCTGGACACAGAGCTCGCAGCCGATGATACCACATGCGAAACCGACCCGGGTGCGATTCAGCGCATTCTGCGCAATCTGACGGGGAATGCAATCAAGTACACGCCGGCGGGCGGATCCGTCGTTCTTCGTTGCGTGACGGGGCCCCGGGGCGTGATGATCGAGGTTGAGGACACCGGGATTGGCATGAGTTCGGCCTTTCAGCAACGCATGTTCGATCCGTTTTCGCAGGAGAGCGAGGGGCATGCGCGCGAGTTCGAAGGCGTCGGTCTTGGGCTTTCGATCGTACAGAAACTAACGAAACTCATCGGCGCATCGCTCGAGGTGGAGTCTAGCCCCGATCAAGGTACCCGCTTCGCCTTGCTGGTCCCGCGGGACAACGGCCGGCACGGTTGAACGTGTGCAGGCCGGCACGGATTGAGGTGCACCGGGTGCTCTCCTGAACTCCTTTTCCATTCAAAAAAACAGACCGATGGGAGCGGGCCCCACCGGTCTGCCGGTCGTCTGAAATGTCGCTGACGCGGGCTAAAGGATGTTGTCGTCCGGTCCGATCGACTCGAGCTCGTCCACGACGGTGTGAAGGAAGCTGGATCCCATCGAGCCGTCGATGATGCGATGGTCGTAGCTGAGCGACAGGTACATCATGTGCCGGACGGCGATCACATCGCCCATCTCCGGGTCTTCCACGACCACCGGCCGCTTCTTGATCGCACCGGTAGCAAGGATGCCGACCTGGGGCTGGTTGATGATGGGCGTACCCATGAGCGAGCCGAGCGAACCGATGTTGGTCACCGTGAAGGTGCCGCCCTGTAGTTCATCGGGCTGGAGCTGCTTGTTGCGGGCGCGTCCGGCGATGTTGGCTGCTTTGCTGGCGAGACCGGTCAGGTTCAGGTTGCCAGCGTCTCGGATCACCGGCGCCATGAGGCCTTTTTCGCCGATTGCAACGGCGATGCCGACGTGGTAGTCCTTCTTCATGACGATCTTATCGCCTTCCACCGACGCGTTCAGCACCGGGTGTTCGCGAAGGGCCTCGACGGCGGCCTTTACGAAAAACGGCGTGTACGTGAGCTTGATGCCTTCCCGCTCCTGGAATGCCTGCTTGTGTTTCTCCCGGAACTGAACCAGGCCGGTCACATCCGCTTCGGCAAAACTTGTGACGTGGGCCGAGGTCGCCTTCGATCGGACCATGTGTTCGGCCGTGATCTTCCGCATCCGGTCCATCTCGACGACTTCCACGCGCTCATCGTAGCGCTGGCGGAGTTCCTCGGCGCTTGGCCCTTCTTCGACCGTATATCCGCCACCGGTGCTGGGGGCCGGACGGCTGGGGCGCGGGGGACGGCTCGGAGCCGTTGCTGGCGCGGCCGTCTCTGTGGCGGTCTGTACACCACCGGCCTCGCGCGTGTCGAGGTAGGCCAGAACATCCTCCTTCGTGACGCGCCCCTCGCGGCCGGAGCCGTCGATGGACTGCAGTTCGCTCATGCTCAGCCCCTCTTCCTCCGCGATGGAGCGAACGAGCGGCGAATAGAAGCTGCCGTCGGGTCCACGGCGTTCGATGGGGCCGCCGGAGCCGACCGCGCCATCGCCGGAGGTCGGGGCGCTGGCGGCTTCCTGAGAAGCTTCCTGGGTGGTTTCCTGTTGCGGTTCCCCGGACGTGTCCGGCGCTGCCGTAGCGGGCTGCGGTGCCGATCCCGCTTCCGCACCGATCACGGCGATCGGCGTACCCACCTCGACCGTCTCGCCTTCTTCGACCAGGCGCTCTTTGAGAACGCCGGCGGCCGGGCTGGGGACTTCCGTGTCGACTTTGTCCGTGCCGATCTCCAGGATCGTTTCGTCGAGGGCGACCTCATCGCCGACGTCCTTGTGCCAGGCGATAATGGTGCCTTCCGTGATCGACTCGCCCATCTTCGGCATGACGACCTCGTGGTCGTCAGCGGCCGGGGCCGGCGCCTCGGTGGCAGACGTGTCGGCCTCCACCGTGACGTCCGGTTCTGCCGGGGTGTCCGCGGTGGTATCTGCGGTGTCCTCCGGTGCGTCGCTCGGTGCACTCTCGACGGTGGCGTCGGCTTCCGTCTCCAGGCGGGCGATGATGGTGCCGACCTCGACGGTGTCGCCCTCCTCGACGAGCACTTCGCTCAGCACACCAGCCTCCGGGGACGGAACCTCGGTGTCCACTTTGTCGGTGCCGATCTCGAGGAGCGTCTCGTCCTGCTCGACCTCATCGCCGGGCTGTTTATGCCAGACGATAACGGTGCCTTCCGTGATGCTTTCGCCCATTTTGGGCATTTCGACGTCAACCTTCGCCATAGTGGGGTTCGCTTCTGAAGCGTCAATAAGGTGGTACGGGAATGCGAAATTCGCGGTGCTTCGTTCAGATGTGTCCGCTTGCCGGGGTGGGGTCCGGAAGAATCCGAGCGAGAACGACCGGGACGCCGGACGGGGATGTGCTGGCTTAGTACGGACGGGTCTCGCCGTGGTGCCGCGCTCGCGAGTAGCAGTTGCAAGCTGCGTTCCGGTTGGTTTTCGAGAGGCAGGAAGCGCTCCCGAGCCGGGTTGCACTGTGTGCCGTGGCGAACAAGGTACGCACTGCGACGGGACAAAAGAAACGGGGCAGATGGAGCGGCCTGAGCCCTCCAGCCTGCCCCGTTTTCATCCCGGCAGCACCCCGGCCCGTGAAGCGGGGGTGCATCCTCAGTTGATGCGCCGTGTGTCTACGCGATCAGCGGGGCGATCACAAGGGAAACGACGGCGATCAGCTTGATCAGGATGTTCAGGCTCGGGCCGCTGGTATCCTTGAGCGGGTCGCCGACCGTGTCGCCGACCACGGACGCTTTGTGGGCATCGGAGCCCTTTCCGTGCTCGGTGCCGTCGACCGTGATGGTCGACTCGATGCGCTTCTTCGCGTTGTCCCAGGCGCCACCGGCGTTGCTCTGGAAGATGGCGAAGAGGACGCCGGACACCGTCACACCGGCAAGAAGACCGCCGAGCATGCTCTTGTCGACGAAGCCGACGATGACCGGCACGAGCACCGCGAGGACGCCCGGCGCGACCATTTCCCGGAGGGCGGCCTTCGTCGAGATGTCAACGCACGTCGTGTAGTCCGGCTGCGCGGTGCCTTCCATGATGCCGGGGATGTCGTTCAGCTGGCGACCGACCTCATTGATCATGTCGCCCGCGGCGCGACCGACGGCGCCCATGGCCATGGCACTGAAGACGTAGGGGAGGACGGCACCGACGAGAAGACCGGCGAGGATCTTCGGCTCGGCAACGTCAATGTTCGGGACTTCTGCCTGCTGCATGAAGGCAGCGAAGAGCGCCAGCGCGGTAAGTGCGGCGGAGCCGATGGCGAAGCCCTTGCCGATGGCGGCTGTCGTGTTGCCAACGGCGTCGAGCTTGTCGGTCCGCTCGCGAACTTCCGGCGGGAGCTCGGCCATCTCGGCGATACCGCCGGCGTTGTCCGAAATCGGGCCGTAGGCGTCGACGGCCAGCTGGATGCCAGTCACGCTCAGCATGCCGACGGCGGCAATGGCGATGCCGTAGAGGCTGGCGAATTCGTTGGCGCCGATGATGCTGGCGGCGATGATCAGCGCGGGGATTCCAGCGGAGTACATCCCGACGCCGAGGCCGCTGATGATGTTGGTTGCGGTTCCCGTGACGCTCTGCTCGGCAATACCGATGACGGGGCGCTTGTCCGTGGCCGTGTAGTACTCGGTGATGAGGCCGATGAAGGTACCGGCCAGCAGGCCGATGACGACGGCGGCGAAGATGCCGGTGCTGGTGTAATCGAAGGGCGTTCCCGTGATCGGGTTGTTCGCCGTCCATTCGCCCGGCAGGAGCCACGTGATGATGAAGTACGAGGCGATAATCATGATACCCACGGCGCCGAACTCCCCGATGTTAAGGCCGGTCTGCGGGTTGCCGCCTTCCTTCACCTTCACGAAGAAGGATCCGACAATGGCAACCAGGATGCCAACGGCTGCGATAACGAGGGGAAGCAGGACGGCTGCCAGTTCGATCGTCCCGTCGGCCGTCTGGAAGGTGCTAACGAAGGCCGTTCCGAGCACCATCGTACCGATGATCGAGCCAACGTAGCTCTCGAAGAGGTCGGCGCCCATACCGGCCACGTCGCCGACGTTGTCGCCCACATTGTCCGCGATCGTCGCGGGATTGCGCGGGTCGTCCTCCGGAATGCCGGCGTAGACCTTTCCGGCCAGGTCAGCGCCGACGTCAGCCGCTTTGGTGTAGATACCTCCGCCGACACGTGCGAAGAGCGCAATCGAGGAGGCGCCCATCGAGAAGCCGGTGATGACGTTAATGATCTTGATTGTGCTCCAGCCCATGTTGCTGTAGACGAGCCAGAGGACGCCAAGGCCGATGATGCCGAGGCCGACCACCGAGAGCCCCATGACGAGACCACCGGAGAAGGCGACGTTCATCGCCGGGCTCAGGCCCGTCCGGGCCGCCTGCGTGGTGCGGACATTGGCTTTGGTGGCGACGGTCATGCCGATGAAACCGGCCAGTCCGGAGGCGACGGCACCGACGATGAAGGAGACCGAGATGAGCCAGGACGAGTTTGCCTGTCCCATGTTGGCGACCGCGAGCACGCCCGCAACGATCACCACGAAGATGGCGAGGATGCGATATTCGCGGTTCAGGAACGCGCGAGCGCCTTCTGCGATGCTGGCCGCAAGCTCCGACATCAGCTCCGTGCCGGTTTCCTGCTTGTTGATCCACCGCGTGCGAAGGAAGGCATACAGCAACGCGACGACGCCGGTCGCAGGAGCCAAGTACGTGATCAGTGACGTTGTGTCCATGAGTGCGATACGTAAATCAGAGGGTGAAGAGGGTGCGTGCGCCGCGACAAGAGGGCGGGTTACGGAGACGCGGCGCGAACAAACGGGCCGAAGACGCCGCCGCAAAGCGCAGCCAAACTACCGGGGAATCTTGTCGGTTCACAGCGATTCACAGGTAATTAAGCATGAAAAAGCCCGTAACAGCCGTACAAGCGGACATTTTGTGAATGTGTTGTTTCGGCTAGACGCGACTTACGGATGATGGATTGCGGATGGTGGATTGCGGATGGTGGATCGCGGATCGAGCCCGGATCGGATCGGACTGCCGTCGGAGGAGAATTCGATCGAGTTTGGTGCCTGTGCTACTGGCAACATGGGTTACACTTTGCCTCGACAACATAGGTAACACTTTTCGATGTCGGTCAAGGGATCGCTGCAAAGGACAGAGACGTCGAGTGCATGCCTCCATCAGAGTGAGAATTCACGGTACGAGTGGTCCACAATCTGCCGTTCATGGCCAGATTCAACACATGGGATGACGCGGGCCCCCGACAGCCAGCCGTCCGGTCCATCCACTATCGTGCCCGAAAGGGCGCTTGCAAGACATCAGCGACGAGCGCAAAAGCGGTTTCGGGTATCACCCATGTTGCCGAGGTGATCCGTTACCGATGAACCCGAGGCATACCCCTTGAACCCTGAACCTTGAACCCTGAATCCTGAACCATGAACCCATCAGTTAAACCGGTTCATGGCCTCTTCGACGCTGTTGGTGACCGCGGCGAGGGCGGCGTTGCATGCACGGATGACGGTGTCTTCCATCACAGCCTGTTGCTGTGGCGTGAAACGGGAGAGCACGTATTCGGACTGGCGGTCCGGGGGAAAGTCGCTTCCGATGCCGATCCGCAGGCGGGGGATATCGGTTGTGCCGATTTGATTGCAGACCGACGCGATGCCGTTGTGGCCGCCGCTGGATCCTCCGGGTCGGACGCGGATTTGCCCGACATCGAGGTGTAGGTCATCGTAAATGACCAGGATGTTGCCGGGGTCGACGTTATTGTAGTTCGCGATCGGGCGGACGGCGTCTCCGCTTCGGTTCATGAACGTGAGGGGTTTGGCAAGGAGAACCGGTACGCCGTCGTATCGGGTCTCGCCCCGTTCGGCATCGTCTTTCGTCCGAAGATCCACATTCAGTCGCTCAGCGAGGGCGTCGAGAATCTGAAACCCGACGTTGTGCCGAGTACCATCGTACTTCGGTCCGGGGTTGCCGAGTCCGACGATGAGGTGCTTGGAGGGCATAAGGAGAGGTGTGTGAGAAAGTGGAGGGGGCGAGTCTGCCGGAGATGCGTGCAGATGCCGGACGTTCTCACGCCGGGTGCGACGTGTACCGGCTACGAGGGGACCAGACGCACACGTGGGGACGCAGCACGAAGCTACGTCCCCACGGGATGCATGTCAGACCATCGGACCGGATGGTGCGATGCGGGCGGTGCGTTGCCCGGGAGAGGAGTCAGGCTTCTTCCGTTTCTTCGTCCTCTTCCTCCCCCTCTTCGGCTTCTTCGCCTTCCGGCAGCTCCTCGCCTTCTTCGAGCTCTTCGCCTTCTTCGGCTTCCTCTTCGTCGGTGGCCACGGCTTCGAGGCGCGGGGCGACGACGGTTACGAGCGTCTGGCCTTCCGCCATCTTGATGTCGTAATCCACGTCAAAGTCGTACACGTGGATCGCGTCACCGATCTCGAGTTCGCTGATGTCGATGTCGATCATCGCCGGAATGTTTTCCGGCTTGACCGAGATCGTCAGTTCGCGCACCACAATCTGGGTGTCGCCGCCGTCCTTCTGTCCCTGCGGCACGCCTTGATAGTTGATCGGGACCGTGAGCGTGATCTTCCGGCCTTCGCGAAGGACCTGGAAGTCCGCGTGCTGCGGACGGTCGGTGATCGGGTGCAGGTCGTAGTCCTTCAGGATGCAGGGCCACGAATCCCCGTCCATCTGAATTTCGACGACGTTCGCAGAGCGGCTGTAGATAAGTTTATTCAGCGCGGGCACCGGCACGGCGAAGGACACCGGGTCGGTTTCCGGTCCGTAGAGCACGCACGGGACCTGGTTGTTGGCGCGAAGGTCGCGGGCGGCCTTTGAACCGGTTTCTCGCGGCTGGGCCTCGATGACTTTAGCTTCCATGTGTTAAGACAATCAATCGTTATCAACTCGCAGCAGGACGGATGGGGCCGCACGCATGGATTCTGTCTGATCCATCCGTGGACGCACCCTCGGCACGCAGCCGGGCGCCGGGCCGTACCCAGAACGCTCGCGACCGCACAATCCGACAGGCGGAGGGCGGGTGTGCAGAATACGTCGTAGCCGCTAAGTGACGGTCAGGTTCCGCGAAGTGTGCGTTAACCGCGGGCACGTCGCATGGTCCGTTCGGCCCCGGCGCGCTTACCGTCAGCGGGTTCCGCCGACTCGCGCGACCACCCCGGAACGGCGTCTACCGCCTGCAGACGGTCTGACCGAAACTCTGCTCAGTCCTTGAACAGTGTGGACACCGAGCGGTCGGTATAGATGTGACGGATCGCTTTCGAGAAGAGGCTCGATACCGATACCACTTCGATCGATTCCGACGGCCGCTTCAGCGGGATCGTGTCGGTGATGATAAGGCGCTCCATCGGGGAGGCCTCGATTCGGTCGTAGGCCGGGCCGGAAAGGAGGCCGTGGGTGCACGCGGCCATAATTTCGAGCGCACCTTTCTCGCGGAGGGCCTGGGCAGCACGCGTGAGCGTCCCGGCGGTATCGACGATATCGTCGATGATGACGACGTTTTTCCCCTCCACGTCCCCGATGATGTTCATCACGCGAGCTTCGTTTTGCCGCGGGCGGCGCTTATCGATCAGCGCGAGGTTCACGCCGAGTTTCTGAGCGTAGGCGCGCGCCATCTTGAGGGCACCCACGTCCGGCGCCACCACCACGAAGTTTTCGAGATCGAACTGCTTCAAATAATCGATCAGCACGCCCGAGCCGTAGAGGTGGTCGACCGGCACGTCGAAGAAGCCCTGGATCTGCGGCGCATGCAGCTCCATGGTGAGGATGCGATCGACGCCGGCGGTCGTCAGCATGTTTGCCATCAGCTTTGCAGCGATCGACACCCGCGGCTGGTCCTTTCGCTCCTGCCGGGCATATCCGAAGTACGGGATGACAGCGGTGACACGTGCTGCGGACGCCCGCTTGGCGGCATCGATCATCAGCAGAAGCTCCATCCAGTGATCCGCGTTCGGATGCGTGCTCTGAATGATGAAGAGGTCTGCACCACGGATGGATTCTTCGAACCGGACGTAGATCTCGCCGTCGGCGAAGTCTCGGATGGTGACCTCACCGAGGGTTGTGCCGTAGGACTCGGCGATTTTTCGGGCGAGGGCCGGATTCGATCGGCCTCCGAAGATGGCGACGGGACTGTCCTTGCGGGACGTGCGCATGAGCTTCTGACGTCGAGCGTTCGCTCGGTAGGGGGGCGGGGCGGATGGAGGAACTACGGCATCACGCCGGAGCCCCCGTGTGTTCCGTCACGGCGGGGCGTCCGACGGGATACGTCACAACCGGCACGCGGCGGGCGCGCGGTCGATATGTTTCGGTGGCAAATCGTTCGGCAAATGCGACGTTCGACACCGGCAGGCGTCCCACCGGGTAGGCGTCTCGTAACCCCGGGCGCAGGGGTTGATCGGAAGTGAGGCAGACCGCCTCGCAGACATCGCTGTGCGGTGCACATCGTCGATCAACCTGCGCGTTAGATGCTGCCCGAGGTGGATTCGAACCACCACTAACGGCTCCAAAGGCCGCTGTCCTGCCATTAGACCATCGGGCAAAGTGACCGGTGAGCGTCGACACTGCGTGTTACGTCGCGCACTCTGTACCGTGTTCACAGTAAGAAAATCTACGACGGCTGTCAACGGAACAGTCCCCACCGGGTTCATGAAGAGATGCTGACTTTCCCTCTGCCCAGAGGTTCTCCACCGTCTCCTCAAAGGCGGGGCGGGCGGACACGGCATGGCGGACCCGGCATGACGGTCCGCCTGCCGACGGTCGGGCCCCGGGTGTACTGGCGATTACTCACCATACAGTGGGGGGCCGATCGACGTGTCACGTACCGAATCCTCGGTGAAACCAACAGCTACACGTCCGCGGGCTCTTCATTTGAAACGGGCAGCACGGACCTCTACGTTGGCGGAACGGTTCTTGAGCCAGATGGACGGTTGGTCGGCCAGGTCCGATCGGTCATTCTCTTCGCGCTCCTTCCTTTCTGTCGATTACACTCAGCATGGAGGTTAAAGACAACGTCATCGGTGTCCTCGGCGGGATGGGTCCCGCGGCCGGCGTCGATCTCGTGAGTAAGATTATTGACCAGACGAACGCCCGCAGCGACCACGAGCACCTACCGGTGGCCCTCCTCAACTATCCAGAGCGCATCATTGATCGGAGCACGTTCCTGTTCGGTGAAACCGACCTGAACCCGGCGCTGGCGATGGCCGACATCCTTCGCCAGCTCGAAAGCGTGGGGGCGACCGTTGCGGGCATTCCGTGCAACACGGCGCATGCGCCCGCCATTCTGGACGTCATTCAGCAAGAACTCGATCGAAGCGGCCACTCGATCCGGATCGTTCACATGATCGAGGAGACGGCGGCGTTCATGCGCGAGCACATGCCGCAGGTCGAAACGGTAGGGACGCTCTCAACCCTCGCCGTATACGATCTCGACCTCCATCGGAAGCCCCTCGAAGCGGCGGGTTTTGACGTGGTGGTGCCCGACAAACGGATCAAGGAGGACCTCGTGAACCGGACGATATTCGATACGGACTTCGGTCTGAAGGCGCAGACGAATCCCGTGACCGACAAAGCGAAGCACAATCTCGTCACGGCGATCGATCATCTCGTTGAGCGCGGCGCGGATGCCGTTGTGCTCGGGTGCACAGAGCTACCGCTCGCGCCCATGGTCGAAGAACGGAGCGATGTCCTTCTCGTCGATCCGGCTGAGATTCTGGCGCGTGCGCTCATCCGGGAGACCTACCCGGAGGCGCTTCGGCCGCTCGCCCGTCACTATGCGACGCACGTCCCGTCGATGCCCTGACCCTCCGCTGGCGGGAGACCGACGGGCCCAACGCATGTCGGCTACCTGGAAACGATCGGCCGGCTTCGTGAATGTCGGGCTTGTTTCGACTTCGTCGCACTTTTTCCTCAGCCCCCCTGTGTGTTCGCGGGTGGCGCCGTGTATCCATCACTGATCCAGGGTACAGCATCGCGCCGCTGCCATTACCCGTTACCAAACGGTTAATGCGAAAGCGTCAGTGGCAGGATCAATCTGATCGTTGATAAGATATGAGGCTGTGCGAAGCCGCGACGTAGCGGTGGCTGCATGCCCTTGCGGCTGCAGCACCGCATGGCCGGGAGCGCTTCCATCGGGCTCGAGGCATCTGCGTCGAGGTCGGAATGCCGCTCCAACGATTCGATTCACTTTCTTCCCACAGGATTTTTCTGATCTATGAAGGACGTACTTGCGGTACTCTTCACCATGCTTCTGGCCGTTACGCTGGTCGGTTGCGACAGCAACGATGATAATGGCGACGACCAGCCGGAGACGGCGCAGGTTCGCTTCGTTCATGCCGCCCCTGATGCGGGCCCGGTCGATGTCTTCCTGGATGATCAGGAAGTGGACGGCGATTTCTCCTACAAAGCGCCGACGCCCGCGGACGCATCCCCTCGCACGTCTGACTACTTCGACGTGCCCGTCGACATCGATGCCGTAATCGATGTCCGCGCTGCCGGAACCGACAACAGTGTTCTTTCCGTCAACGTCGACCAGGCAAATCTCGCCGCAAACGCGCGGTATACGGTCATCGTTGCCGGTGCCGACGCGGCACAGACTGATGCCCCGGCAGCGATCCTCCTGCGGGATCAGTTC